>NZ_JBFXGG010000023.1:0-44758 GCF_050178255.1 Desulfococcus sp.
TTCATCGGCTCTCCCTCGTGAGGACTATTCACCACTGCCCGCTACGGCAAAGCCTTTGGGGGTCAGCCCGGTGGAGGAAGGTGTCCCGGCGATTTGGGCGAGGTATATATCCCCCAATTTCTGAATATGTTCATTGACGCTGTCAAAATAATTGTAGTGGGTCTGCTCTTCGTCAATGATGGTTTCAAAAAGTTTTACACTGATGCTGTCCCCGTTTTCCCGGCATACCAGGAGAAACTGATTGTAGACATCGATGGTGTCGTCCTCCAGTTCGGCGTCAAAGGGGAAAACCGTTTGGACCGGTTGACCTTTCTCCACCGTGCCCTCGTAGGTCGTGACCGGTTCACCCCCCAGTTCCTTGATGCGCTCCGCGAAATTTTCAGCGTGCCGCATCTCGTCGATGGCGATCAGCTTGATTTTGGCGGCCATGTCGCCGTAATCCATGTCATCCAGATTATAGTGCTGGTTCATATACTGATGGATGGCCAGAAGCTCCATGCCCCGCGCCTTGTTCAACACTTCGATGACCTTGTTTCTTCGATCTTCTTTCGTGTTTTTGATCGCTTTCGCCATTATCGATCTCCTTTGTGGGAATGTTGAGGTTTGATGTTTTCTCCATATTTAAATCAATATACGCCAAAATGCAAAAAATCGATGAAAAAAGGGATTCATCCGTCGCCGTTTGTCGCGGCCTCGTAGCCTTCCGGTGTCAGGAAAGCGACGGTCTTCGTTTCGTTGATGTCGACCAGACCCTCCTGGAACAGCGCCTTGAGGGCGGCGAGCGTATCGCCCGGCGACAGGGGCAGGGCCGCCACGATGTCGCTGATATCCAGGATGCCGGGGGGGCCTTTCAAGTCCCACTCCCTGGCGAGAAGCGCCAGAACCTTGTGGCTGTTGGATTCGGACATGGGGTTCTCCCAATGAATTTTTGTATAATGTGATGCGCTCCGGGTCGCTCTATCTGCCGTCTGAGTGCGGATCGCAGACCCGAAAGCGACATTTCACATTGATCAGGGGATACGATTCCGGTTGAAAAAGAGTCTGAGCTTGCGATAGGCCAGAGCCCCTGAAATGAGGAGCGCGATAATAAAAACAATATTGAATACAGGATAATGTGTATAATCTTTTTCCACCGTCTTCAGGCTCACGGCATTGGGAAACATGGAAAAAATCCGGACACGCCAGCCATAGTAGGTGATCCGGACAAAGGGTTTCGCGGGGTCGGTTGCGAAGGACTGGGCCTGGGCCGTAAGATCCGCGCTGTCAAATTTGAAATACGGCGGCCACCCCCAGCCCGTATCCTCATTCCGGAACACCATGATCTTGCCGTCTCTGGACAAGGCGTTGATAAAGCGAACGTCATGGGTCCGGACAAGGGGTCCTTTCCCGGGATCGCCGGTTTGAGGGGTCACGCCTCCGGTGCCGGCGCTGTCCGCCCGTTTCACATCCGTTCCCGTGATCTGAACGACCGCGGTTCGGGGCAAATTGTAATGAAGAAACAGGGCAATCACCACGACAGCGGCAACGCCGGCTACGATCTTGACTTTCTGCATGGCACCCATGGCAACTCCTTTGTCAATGAGGAAGCGAATATCGGGTTTTTTTACTCAACGTTCGACTTTCACAGGCCGGTGCCGGGAGGATACGGCACCGCTTTCCGGTCACCACACGAAAGTCGACAGTTGAATTTTTTACATCTCGGTGTAAGCGTGTCCCCCAGTTATGATATTTCCAGTATCTATCTGAAAGTGCCGGTTCTCTATACAGGTGGTTGCCGCATTGGCACATTTTGCTGCCGAGAAAGAATGTGCCGATATTACGCCGGCTCTCGAATACCGGGGCATTCGTCCTTTGGGGGACAATTCCGATAACGGTCCCAGAACGGAAAGGTGCGGCACTGCATCGGCCGGACCGGATAGATGCGGCAGCGAGCCTTGGGTGTCATCTCCAGAAAAACACATTGGAACCCTGTCCCGACCTGCCGTTCACCAATCGAAAGCCTGTTGTCAACCCGGCGGATACAGGCCTCCATGAAATCAATGGGATTGGCGCCCAAAAAGCGAATGATGGATTGAATCTCCCGTTGGTTGACCCAGATATATCCGGAATCTCCCCTGCAGCACCGCCCCCCGCAGTCGGCGCAGGCCCCAGGATCGAACCCGAAATCAAAGCCGCTTTTCAACATCATATCAGTGGTCGTCTCTGTCTTCATTTCGGGTCGATGTGTTTACAGACCGTCCATTTCCAGACGGTTTCCCTGGGCGTGCCGCAAACCTCAGGCATCCTTCAGGCGAATACCGTCATCCCGGATCTCAATGACGCCTTTTTTGTAGAGTCCCCCGATGGTTCGCTTGAATTCCTTTTTGCTCATGGCAAAGAGCCTCTCGATCTTCTCGGGGGTGCTCCGGTCATGACAGGCGATGAAGCCGCCCGATCGTCTCAAGGCATCCATGATCTTCCGGCTCGATCCGGACACTGAACCATATCCCGGCGGTTTCAGGGAAAGGTCCACCTTGCCGTTCTCCCGGATCCGATTGATGTAGGCGACGCGCTCGTCGCCGATGGTCAACGGCTCGTAGGTTTCACTTCGGTAGAGGAGCCCCGTGTAGCGTTGATCGACAACGGCCATGATACCGATCCGGGTAAGGCTGTAAACCAGAATCCGCACCCGCTGTCCACGGACCAGGTCTCCGGGCGGCGGCTCACAGTTCGCCGCGATCCGGGTAGTACCGTAGACGCGGTTCGTCCGGGCGTCGAGGCAGACCTTGACGACATACTTCCGACCGACCTTCATTCGCGCCTGCTGCTCGCTCCTGGGGACAAGAAGGTCCTTTTCGAGTCCCCAGTCCACGAAGGTACCGAAGGGCACCGTCGACCTCGCCTCGAGAAAGGCGAATTCCCCCACGATCGCACGGGGCGCCAGGGTTGTGGCTATCGGTCGATCCTCGGAGTCGGTGTAGACGAAAACCCTCAGACGGTCCCCTACCTTCACATTTTCCGGAACGTATTTGGACGGCAGTAAAACCTCTTCCGCTTTAGGGTTGAGATAAAGACCGAAATCGACCTTTCTCTCCACGATGAGTTCGTTGTATCTGCCGATCTTGAGCATGTATCCTTCCTACCGATCTTCCAAAATATGTATCAACGCCTGAGAGAGTTGAACAGTCTCCTCGTCGGTGCCGATGGAAATCCTGATGAACTGATCGATGCGATGCCCCTGGAAGTGTCGCACCAGGATACCCTTCTCCCGCAGGCGGCCGGCCAGGACTGCGGCATCCCATTTCGGGTGGCGGGCGAAAACAAAGTTGGCGGCTGACGGCAGAACCGTAAACCCCATACCCCGGAGGGCCGCCGTCAGCGCCTCCCGTGTACGGATCACGGTCTGTCGGGTCCTGTCGAAATGGTCCTGATCTTCCATTGCCGCCACGGCGCCGGCGATGGCAAAACGGTCCAGCGGGTAGGAGTTGAAGCTGTTCTTGATCCTTTCCAGAGCTTCGATGAGCTCCGGGGATCCAACGGCAAACCCGACCCGAAGACCCGCCAGGGACCGGGACTTGGAGAGCGTCTGAATCACCAGAAGATTGGGATATCGCGCCACCAACGGAACGGCGGTTTCTCCGCCGAAATCGATATAGGCCTCGTCCACCACCACCACGGATGTAGTATTCCGAATCAAAAAGGCCTCGATAACGGAAAGCGGCATAAGCCGCCCCGTGGGTGCATTGGGGTTGGCGAAGACGACGCCGCCGTTGGGTCTCAGATAATCCTCGAGATCGATGTCGAAATCATCGGTCAAGGGAACGGTCTCATACGTGATCCCATAAAGCCCGCAGTAGACCGGATAAAAGCTGTAGGTGATGTCCGGAAACAGGAGGGGATCAGCGTGCTTCAACAAGCCCTGGAAAGCGTGGGCCAGGGCCTCGTCCGAACCGTTGGCCGCAAACACCTGGTTGGGATGAACGCCGTAATACGCGGCCACCGCTTCCTTGAGCCTATCGGCATTGGGATCGGGATAGAGGCGCAGCGTATCCGCCGCCTCGGTCCGGAGGGCCTCCAGAACCCTGGGCGAAGGTCCGTAGGGGTTCTCATTGGTATTCAATTTGATCAGGTTCGGAACCTTGGGCTGCTCCCCGGGAACATAGGGTTTGAGCTCCCGAACGGTTTTGCTCCAGAAACGACTCATGATGCCTTCAGCGATAAAGGGGTTGAAGATCTTGCCGGGATCGGCGGGGATTTCGAATACGCATGACCCCCGGCGATTCAAAAAATTTTATAATAACAAACTCAGTCTAAAAAAGCAATGTTCCAGAAACCGGACACCGCTATCCGCTCACCATCATGAAAGTCGAAAGTTGAAGATTTAAGAAAACAGACGTTCCAAGGCTTTTCGACTCTCCACCAGGGTAGTCCGATCCGGATCGAATATTTCAAGCGTCACGGTGCCGTCGTAACCGGAGCGTCTCAAGGCTTCGGCTGTCGCATTGAAGTCCAGGCTCCCCTGCCCCACCGGCAGGTGTTCATCCCGACGGCCGTTGTTGTCGCTGATGTGCAGATGGTGAATACGGTCGGCAAATGTCTTGATGAATTCCAGAATTCGCGGCATGCCGTCTTCGCCGATATGGGCGTGGCCGATGTCGAGGGTCATGGCCAGCTCCGGAAATCGTTCAAACACATCGCCGAAAACTTCCGGCGTGCTGAAAGGAGAGATTTTAGGAAACAGGTTTTCAAGGCAAAGCTGAACGCCGAAGGACTTTCCCGCGCTTACAATGCGCTCCAGGCTGTCCAGAGCATGTTCCCGCCAGAGTTCCGGTACATGGATGGAAAGACCGTTCATATAACTGGGATGAAGAACGGCTTTAGCGGCACCAAGCTCGGCGGCAAGCGCCAGGGAGGCCGTGGTCTCCTCCACCGAAACGCGGCGAAGGCTTTCGGTCAGGTCGGCCGTGGACAGGAATGTGGGGAGATGACAGACGATACCCATGCCATATCGATCAAGGGCCTCGCGAACAGCGGCCTGCTCCCGACGCACCTGGGTATGATGGGCCAGAGGGGGATCCATGGCCAGTTCAAGGTAGTCGAACCCGAGACGACCGAAGACGGCTATCTCTTCCAGAACAGGTTTTACCGGAAAATTAGTGGCACCGTATTGCATCGATGTTGTCAAAACCTCTCATGTGCCCGCCTTGAAACGTTCGACGGGGTTGGGGGCGAGTATTCGTTTTTGCGGCCCGTTATTTGACGATGGGGAGGATTCTCCGGAAAGTGTCCGTATTGGAGCGGTGCGCCCACTGAAAAATAACGGTTTCAGCCGAACTGATCACCGCGCCCGCCTGCCGCAATATATTGACGGCGATATCCCGGTTTTCGGTTGTTCGGGAGGCCACGGCATCAGCGGCGAGATGCACCTGAAAGCCTGCGTTTATCAGGTCCAGGGACGTCTGAAGAACGCATACATGCGTTTCCATGCCGACCACCACGATCTTGCGACGATGAAATCCGTGAATGGTTGACAGGAAGTCCGGTTCCAGACACGCGCTGAAAGCCTCTTTCTGAAACACCATGGGCGTTTTGATTTTCCGGATGACTTCCGGAATGGTTCCGCCGAGCCCTTTTCGGTATTGCTCCGTCAGCAGAACAGGAACGTGGACAATCTGGGCGATCTCTATCAGCCGGATGACCTCGCGGGCGATCTTTTCCCATGAGGAAATCACATTGAGCATTGCCTGTTGAAAATCGATGATCAAGAGCAGACTGTCTTCATGGGTCGCCACCAGGTCGTGTCGAATCAAAATAATGACCTCCTATCCAGTTTTTCCGCATTCACGAAATCCCGCAAATGCCGTATGCATGTCTTCCCCGCATGGAACCCGGTGACCGACGCGGCATCCCAGTCGCCGGAACATTTCTTCAAGAGCCGGATCCCTCCGCCACATCGATCTGGAGAACCTTCGCTCCCCGAATTCTCCTCGTTCTGAGCTCCATCAGGGCCTGGTTGACACCTGCCAGGGGGAATACCTGCACCTCGGGCCGAAGCGCCATTTCCGCAGCCAGGGAAAGAGATTCCACAACATCCCTGCGGGTCACGTTGGCCACGCTCTTGATCTCCTTTTCCATCCAGAGATGAGTGGGATAGTCCAGCGATAAGAGACGATCCTGATCGCCTTTTTCTTTTCCAATGGCGTTGATAACGAGACGCCCGCCGGGGGCGAGATGCTTCAACGCTTCCAGCACCGGAAACCAGGCGGGTGTGGTATCGATGATCGCGTCTGGAGGCTCCGGAGGCGCAGCCGCCGTATCTCCGACCCATGACGCCCCAAGTTCCAGAGCAAAGCTCCGCTGACGCTCGCTCCTTGCGAAAACAAAAACCTTCACGTGGGGATACCGGTACCGGACCATCTTGAGGACGATGTGGCCTGATGCGCCGAATCCGGTCAGCCCCAGAATTCGAAGGTTTTCGGGGCCCGCCAGCATCAGGGACCGGTATCCCACGGCCCCCGCACACAGGAGCGGCGCCGCCGCAATATCTGAAAGATCCTCGGGAATTCGGCAGGCAAATGCCTCGGGCACCGTCATATACTCGGCGTAGCCACCGTTTACGTCCCTGCCGGTGGCCCTGAAATTCCGGCACAGATTCTCGAGGCCCGACCGACAGTACCGGCATGTGCCGCACGCGGAATGAATCCAGGCCACGCCGACCCGGTCCCCGGGACGATAGCGACCGGCGCCGTGTCCGATCGCCGCCACCCGACCGACGACCTGGTGCCCCAACACGACAGGCAGAACAGGGGGAGGCGTGCGGCCCTCGATTTCGTCCAACTCCGTATGGCAGACCCCGCAGGCGGAAACCCGGATAAGGATCTCTCCGGCAGCGGGATCGGGAACCGGCAGTTCCGCCGGTTTCAGGGGCGCCGGATTTTCCCTGAGATCGACCAGCTGTTCCAGCAGCATTGCTTTCATCATCATGGCGCTTCTCCCATCAGCCCTGTTCCGTATCGCTTTTTTCGGTGCCCTGCCGCCCCGTCAGTCCGTCGGGTCTTCAAAGATCGTGTAACGAATCTCCCCGTTTACTTTGCAGGCCCTTGCCAGCGCCATGTGTCGCAACGTTACGAAATTGTCACGAAATTCCGCTTCAGAGATGGCGAGTTCGCCGCAGATTTGCGCCTGGCTCAAAGGGCCGCGCACCTTGATGGTTTTCAGTATTTTTTCCTGAAGGGGCGTCAGCCGCATATCCTGGGATGCCGTTCTCGTCGCGCTGTAAACGGCCCACGGGTCACAGGCTTTGGGGGCCGTCATGACATCCATGTAACAATCCTCGCACAGTTTGCTGCCGGCATGGTCATAGGTATCCTCGGGCGTCATTTCAGCCCCGCATTTTTCACATTTCATGACATTCCTCCATCACTCGATGTCCGTCACAAATTTGAGTATACCGCTTTTCCCTGCCTGAAACCTACTGGAACGAAACGCGTTTTTCAAGACAGAAATCCCCGACAGGCAAATAAACACAGTCTTATCCGCCGGCGCGACGAAACCCCCGATGGGTCCCACGGCCGTAAGCATGACCATCACCGCAAGAATAACGGCTGCAGCCATGGGGGAGAATGGATTATCCTCATTTATACAGCCCTTCAGGCCGCCTCCCGGCATGCCGATATGGTGAGGCAACCTCAAGCGAGCGTCTCCCGGGGCTTCATCTTTTCAGCATCCATGGTCTCTTTCATGTCCATGGCCCGGTCGAAGTCATGGACCTGGTCCTGGGTCAGAAGCAGGTCCTTCATGCTGTATAGCTGCATCCGACAGGATTGCGTGAAAAGTCGATTGACGAGGAGAAGGGAGGCGATTTCCATCTCGTGAATCTTCTGATCGGCCACCGCTTTTTGGGTGTTTCGGATGAATCCCTCGTCGGCCTCCTCGATCAGGGTATAAATTTTCAACAGGCTTCGATACATTTCCTCGCGGTCGGTCATGGAAAGAATGCGGAACATACCGTGGTAGAGTTCGACGAGCCGCTTGCGGAACAGCTTGTACTGGGCGTTGAGATAGGGATTTTCCGAGGCGTCGAATTCTTCCATATTCAACCGGATGCCCTTGAAATTCTTGATGGAATTCATGATATTGCGCGAGGCGTAGATCACTCGTTCCAGTTCCTTGGCTTCGGACTCGTGAAGCTTCTGGGCCTGAACCTTCGAATAGAAGGTGAATATGGCGGCGTGGAGCAGCTTGATGTTCTCGTAGAGCTCATCCAGGGTGTACTTCCGCTTCTCGTTTTTTTCAAAGGGGGTGTCCTCGTCGAACACCAGTTTTTCGTCGATCTGGAGCAGCCGGAGATTGTATAGCTGGCACTCCTGCAGGAGATGGCCGACCTCTTTCCTGAGGGCGGCATCGGCGGCATCGGTGACCTCCGCCGGGGTCTTGTCGAGATATTCGGTAAGAATCGTCTTGTAATCGGGATACAGTCGGATGAGCGCCCGGGAAAGCAGCCCTACAAAAGGAAAGAAGATGATGACCCCCAACAGATTGAACAGGGTATGAAAAAGGGCCAACGCCGTCAGGCTGTCGGCACCGACGTCCACCAGTACCCCGATGAACCGGATCAGCCCCGGCAGATTGAAAAAGGCCACCGCCCCGGTCACGGCATTGAAAACCAGGTGGCTCAGCGCCACCCGTTTCTTGGCCTGCACGCCCCCAATCGCGCCCAGAAGAACGGTGATGGTCGTCCCGATATTGGCGCCGATGACCATTGCGGCTCCGATGTCGAAGCTGATCAGCCGGCTGTGCAGTGCCGTAAGTACGATTGCGACAGCAGCGGCGCTGGCCTGCATGAGGGCCGTTGCCATAGCGCCGGCCAGAAGATAGAACCACGGTCCGTAGTCGGGGATTTGGGTCAGGCTGAAGGTCTGGGCGAAATTCTCGACGCTGCCTTTCATGTAGTCGAGACCGAGAAACAGAAACCCGAACCCGATGACCAGACGGCTGACGAAGAACAGCCGGGTTGCAGGCCTGAAAAAAATCAGGCCAACGGCCCCCATCCCGATAAACGGGAGGGCGAAACTCTCGATACTGACCTGAAATCCGACGGTGGCGACGATCCACGCCGTCAAAGTCGTCCCGATATTGGACCCCATGATGACCCCGATGGCGTTCTCCATGCGCATGACCCCTGCGCCGACAAAGGCCAGAACCATCAGCGAGACGGCCGAGCTGCTCTGCAAAAGGGCCGTCACCAAAAGGCCGCTCCCGATGGATCGCAGTCGGCCGTTGGTGTACATCCGGATAATCCGCCGGAACGCTCTGCCGGACAGGGACCTCACAGACTCTTCGATGAGGAGCATCCCGAACAGGAATATCCCCAGGCCCGCCGCCAATTTCCACACGTCCAAATTCGTCGTCATCACCGCCTCTATGCGCCCAATGCCCCCGATGAACCGGAGAATCCGTTCACGCTTACGGAAGGATACCGCTTGCCGGAAAAGAGGGTAAGCGAAAAGGGACTCAAAATCAATCCTCTCGTTGCTATCCCTGCTGGTATGCGATCAGCCGTTCCATCTTGTCACGGGCCTTTCCCTCGGCAAGGGCCTGCCTGGCCATCTCCGTTCCCTGGCGGTAGCTCTCGGCCGCCCCGGCAATATAGAGGGCGGCGGCGGCGTTCATGCAGAAGAAATCGGCTTCGGGCGTATCATACGCTCCCTGGAGGACCGCTTGGATTCGCCGGGCGTTTTCGTAGGCGGTCCGGCTGCTGGCAATGGCCGATATGGGAACCTGGCGGAGACCGAAGTCCTCCGGCGTGACCTCGTATACCTCGACAGCGCCGTTTTTGAGCTCCACGACGCGGGTGGCGCCGCTCAGGGAGAACTCGTCCATCCCCCGCTCCCTGGAGTTGCCCTCGGCCATGCCGAAGGGTGCCAGGGCGCTTTGCATGCCGATTTCCCGAAGTACGGCGATCAACTGATCACAGACGGCCGGGCTGTAAGCGCCGATGACGATAGCACGGGTCTGTCCGCAAGGCCGCGTCAGGGGACCGATGATGTTAAAGACGGAGGTAAACCTCATGGAGCGGATCAGCCGGGCCCAGCCCGATTTGAGGAAGGCCTCCCCCGACAGATAGCAGATGCCGTGGCGTTCGAGGCACTGTTGTGCTTTCATGAGGGGTGTGTTGAGGTCGATCCCCAGGATCTCCAGAATGTCCGACGCGCCGGAAACCCCCGTGACCAGACGTGCACCCTTCTTGGCGACGGCCAGACCGCATCCGGCGGCGATGACGGCCGCAGGCGTGGAGCAGTTGACGGTTTTGACGGCATCGGAGCCGGTGCCCACGATGTCCACTATCGGGCCGTCCACGGACACCTCGATCTTTGCAGTATCGTATCGGTCCAGGGCATCCCAGGCGCCGGAAAGCTCCTCGATGGTGGGTCCCCGTGCAATATGGGCCATCAGGAACGCCCCCTGCTGGAGCTCCGGCTGTTCGTTCAGGATAATCTGGCGGTAAATCTCCCGCGTCTCTTCACGGCTCAGACACTCTCCCGCCGCCACCCGGCAGATCTGGCGGCCGAACTGTCGCAACTCGATCTCTGACGTCATGACATACCTCGCTTTTCCCACGGACGGGCTGAAGTCCGGCAATGGAAACCGGGCATTTTCGGTGGCCCATCGTCCAGAGGGGATTCAAAAGTCAACAATGGTTTTCAACGCGAGACCATCGGCAACGGCAGGCAGCACCACGGGAACGGACGCCAGTGGAATCCGCGCTTCGATCAGCAGTTCCACCACATCCCTGAAATCGTCCAATATGCCGAGGGCGCTCGTCATCTGGGCACGCGTGCATCCATATGCCCCGCTCACCCGGAGCTGCCGGTAATGAATTTCGTTGAGAAGGGCAGCCGGTACGCGCCGGTCGTCGGTCAGGCCGCTGAACAGACAGAAACGGCCGCCGAAATCAAGGCGGGTCATTCCTTCGATGAAGGTTTCCGTCGAAGGCGCCGCGTTGATCACCACGTCATAGCGTTTCTGTTCACAAGGCAGCGCACCGATTCTCCGCCGGAAAGACTCGGTCCGCTGAAGCTTCTCCGGTCGGATCTCCTTCAAAAACGGCCGGCCGCCGCCGGCCTTCACGGCCATCGCCAGGAGCAGTCCCACAGGCCCGGCACCGTAAATGAGGACATTTTCATCAGGTGCCATGTCGGCCTGTTGGAGGGCGTTGACCGCACACGCCAGGGGCTCCGCGAGGACGGCGATGGATCCGGGAAGATCACCCGGTATCTCCAGAAGGCTTGAGTCGGGCACACGGACATACTCGGCAAACCCGCCGTCTTCGTGAAAGCCGATAATGCGCATCTCCCGGCACAGGTTCTCCGCACCCGTCCGACAGGGTTCGCAGCAGCCGCAGGATCTGCCCGGCCATACCACCGCGCGGCGGCCCGTTTTTTCCGAAATGCCGCAGATCTCGTGCCCCGGAATCCTCGGCAGCAAAAGATCCCGGTGGCCGATCCGCCACATCTTGGCGTCGGTCCTGCAGACGGCGCAATGGGTCACTTTAAGCACTGTTTCATCCTTGCCCGCCCTGGGCAGAGGAATTTCCGCCATCGCCAATTTACCGATCTTCTCCAATCTCAGCGCTTTCAAGACATCATCCCTTTCATCGAAGCCTATCGGTTAACATGTCCTCATGCCGCTGCTTCAAACACAATACCCGGCCGTCATGCCTCGGCAGGACAAACAGGACCTCTCCTAACGCAAAGCATCGAAAAGCGCAAAACAAAATATTTCTTGACCTGAACTTTCACGTGCACGGCATCGTCCAGGTTTTGACTCAACTTTCGACTTTCGTGACAATGGCTGGGGAGAGGTGGCGGGGGGCGTACGACCTGTCGGAAAACGTTCAGTACGAATCAGGGGATATGAGCCGGACCGTCGGGAGAAGGTTGGGGCGGTTGGCGATGCTCCGGGTGATCAACGGTATCTCGAGGGTCGCGGCATGAACACCGATGAAGGCTGATGTCGAAATCCGCCGCATTGGATTTTCGTCAGACACGATGCCTTATATCACGATTCGAATGACGAGGTACAGCTCCCAGGCGACCACCAGCGCGAACAACACCGCAAAATAGTTGAGCAGTTGCCGACCGTTCAGTCGTTGCCGCCACATAAAGGCATAATTGAGCAGCAGAACGATCACCACCGACGTCACCGTCAACCCGTATTTGACCCATATGAAAACATGTTCATTGATGTTAATGACATATGCCATTATCGGGTTGATTTCCACGGCGCCGTGGCTCAGGAGAAACAACGTCAGGAACGCATCGATGACGCTCAGGATCAACACCGCGGTAAACGTCATACCGATGGATGTGCCGTAATGATCCAGAAAAAAAAATTTATGACGGTCTTCCTCCCGACGCAGCCGGCGCCGACGACGGTATATCAGAAGCGCCTTGAAGGACGGAACGCTTTGTTGTCTCCGATCACGGCCGGATCGTCGATCCTGTTTTCCGTCATATGGTGTTCCGTCGGGAACGCGATTCATGTCAAAGGCCTTTCATACCCACCGCCATACTCACGAATTCCGTTTTTTTTATCGATCCAGGGTCTCGCCAAGGAATTCCGTGAAGCGTCTCCATGACTTCCGGTCGGCATCCTCCCGGTATCGATCCGTATCGAAAACCGTAAAGGCATGGGGGGCACCCCCATAGGTGATCATTTCGTGGGGGACGGCTTTTTCTTCGAGTTCACGCGCCAGCGTCGCAAAATCGTTCATGTCAACGCTTTCGTCCGCCGTACCGTGCAAAATCAGCAGGCTCCCCCGCGTCTTTCCGTAATCCTGGCCTTCCGGGGTGCTCAATCCGCCGTGAAAGGAAACAAACCCTTTCACGGCGGCGCCTGATCTCGCAAACTCGAGCACAGCGGTTCCACCGAAACAATACCCCATGACAACGGCGTTATCCACGGCGGCACCCTTTGATTTCGCCGCCGCCATAGCGCCGTAAATCAAAGAGCGCATCCTGGTGCGATCCTGATAAAGATCTCCGGTGTGCCGACGCTTGTCTTCCAGTTCGGTCGGTCGCACGCCCGCACCGAAAAGATCCGCGGCGAAAACCGCGTATCCCAGTTCCCCCAACATTTCGGCACGTTTCATCTCGTAGCCGGTGAGGCCGTCCCAATCATGGATCAACAAGACAAACGGGGCCTTGGGGGCCGGCATGACAAGATAACCCTGGTAAGGCTTTCCGTCGACATCGTAGGGCACATTGACACCTTCGGCTGCGGCATCGGTCGTCATCGACATCAGCTGCACTACGAGGAGAGCTGATAGAATAGATTTTATGGCTTTCATGGGACCTCCTGCAAGAAAATTTCCGTTATCGTTTGATCCGCCATGCCTGCAGGCCGTTCTTCGGTATACCGGCCGGCCGGCGCATATGACTTTACCGGGAACACAGCTGATAAAGTAATGATCCTTGTGGG
Organism: Desulfococcus sp.; assembly: GCF_050178255.1. Classification (NCBI taxonomy): domain Bacteria; kingdom Pseudomonadati; phylum Thermodesulfobacteriota; class Desulfobacteria; order Desulfobacterales; family Desulfococcaceae; genus Desulfococcus; species Desulfococcus sp. The sequence continues at coordinate 13,462 of NZ_JBFXGG010000023.1, forward strand.
TATGGGCAAGACGGATCGAACGACGCGCCGTCGGGGCGACAGGGCCCCGGGACTGTATCTGCCCGCTTCGACAGCGCCGACGGAAAAACCCTTCGCCGATGTCAAGGGGCGTTATCGATTTCCCTATTGCCGGGCGAAATAGGGCTGTTCGTAGTGGGCGACACGCCGGTCGTTTCCGAGAATCGCCACCTCCCTGAACTGGTAAATCATCGCCGCCGTAGGAGCCGCGATCCAGTTCTCACCGATGGGCATCAGCAATACGGGATGATCGCTGTCAGCAATTTTCTGCAGGATAGGGGCATCAGTACGCATAAATTCCACCAGGGGAATACGATGAATCGAAGCGACCTCGTCGGGATTGGCCTTCAGCGCAATGTTCCTTCCACCCCACACCACCACGGGCTTTATCGTGAACCCGGATCGCGTGCTGTAGTCGTCCAGTCGCCCGAGAATCCGATCCTCATGGAGCCTGAGCCCCACCTCCTCCTCGAGCTCCCGCAACGCCGTCTCCTCCGGCCGCTCCCCCGTATCCATCCGTCCGCCGGGCAGTGCCCACTGCCCGGCGTGTTTTCTCAGCTTCAATGCCCGCCTCGTCAGGAGGACGGCGGCATCCCCAGGCTGAGCGTCACTCCGGAATCTCTCGCTCACATCGGCATCATCTCCGATGTCCACCACCGTGATCGCGACCGCAGCCTGATGGTAGCCTTTTTTGTCGTGGGTTTGCCGCGTGAACCGATCCAGATTCGCACGGATATGCGCCAACAGATCCTCGTCGCAAAAAAGAGACGCCGTCGATAAACCTTCGTTCGCCACGCTGAACACCTCACTTGTTTCTGCGGCGTATTTCCCCCACCACGATATTGAACAGGGTCACCACCGTCAACGGTATCACGAAATACAGCATGACGGCGCTGAAAGTCGGCAATGCGTCATGGTGGGTTGCAGCCATCACCAGGTAAGCGGTATAGGCCGCGTAGTACCCCAACAGCAGCAAGCCTTCCCGGCGGCTGATCACGCCGCCGGTAAAAAATATGGGAAGGCATGCAAACGCCACCGCGACCATGACCGGAATATCGAAGCGGATTACCGCAGGCGGCACTTCAATGCCGGCGGGGGCGAAGGCGCTCGTCAATCCAAGCACCGCCATGATGTTGAAGATGTTGCTGCCGACGACATTGCCGACAGCGATGTCCCGTTCGCCGCGAATGGCTGCGATGACCGAGGTCACCACCTCCGGAAGGGACGTACCGGCCGCGACAATGGTCAATCCGATCACCAGTTCGCTGACGCCGATATGCCGGGCAAAGGCCACGGCACTGTCCACCATCCACCGCGAGCCGAGCACCAGCATCGCAAAACCCGCGATAATCAGTATAACATTTTTAAGACGACTCCCGGCGGCCGCGTCTTCGATCCCGAACGCCTTTTCGTATTCCCCGCTCACCGCTGCGCTTTCCCGACGACTCTGACTGATCAGAAACGAGAGATATACAACAAGCCCCACTACCAGTATGAGCCCGTCAATGCGACCCAGGTTGTCGTCCAGCGAGAAGATCAGAACAATTATCGAGAGGGCCAGCATCAAAGGGACGTCGAGCCGAACCAACTGCTGGGACACCGCGAGCGGCGATATCAACGCCGAAATGCCGAGGATCAGGAGAACGTTGAGGATGTTGCTGCCGACAACATTGCCGAGGGCGATGCCGGTCTGTCCGGAAAAAGTGGATTTGAAGCTGACCGCGAGTTCGGGGGAGCTGGTGCCAAAGGCGACCACCGTGAGCCCGATGACCAACGGTGATACGCCAAATGCGGCCGCCAGACGGGAGGCACCCCTCACCAGGGCCTCCGCGCCCACGATCAGGAGTGCCAAGCCGGCGATGAACAACACTGTCTCCATGGTGAATCGATCCTTATGTCACTTCAACTGACTGTCTTTGCCGCCGAGTCGATTGCACCCGGGAAAACTCGTCCGACGCGCTTCCGGCTGCTTCCGGCAAACGATGCACAACCGAACGCCGGGAATCGCCTTTCGGCGAGCCCCCGGAATATCATCGCCGCCCCTTCACAATACCTCATGCTTTCACCGCAGGGCAATCGATGTCCGGCCCTTGGTCTTCGGGCTGGTCAGGCTATACCTCGAGTCGATAACCGGCATTCAGCCATGCGGTAAGTCCTCCAGCCAGGCTGTGGACATGGGAAAAGCCGTCCTGCTTGAGCCGACTGGCAACAATGTTGGATCGATAACCGGTGCCGCAAACCAAGGTCACCTCCTCGTCTTTCGGCATATCCAGGCCGGTTGCCAATATATCGGTCATGGGCACATGCACCGAAGCTGCGATATGACCCTGGGCTCTCTCATCCGGTGTTCGCACATCCACGACACGGCCCGAATTCCGATGGTCCAACTGCTGCTTGAGCGCCTGGGCGGATATCGGGGACAGGCTGTCGATAGGCATACCGTGAGAAATCCATGCCGACATGCCCCCGGAAAGATATCCATAAATATTATCATATCCGATTCGATGAAGTTCAGTGGTCATCAGGTCATATTTCTCTCGATCATCCACTACCAGCAACAGATTGTCCAACGGCTCGATAACCATGCCGATCCAGTTGGCCATCTGTTTTTCGAACCCGATGTTGATCGCGCCCGGAATATGAAAACCGCCAAAGGCAGCCGTATCCCGGGTGTCAATGACGGTGGCCCCTTGTCGGCGAATCCGATCGAATTGATCCGGATTGAGCGTCTGTTCCAACGGACATCGCTCAAGAAGCGGCGCGCCTTGAATATTGGTATTGATGATATGGGTGAAGCTTTTGGGCCGCACCGGAAAAGCCCCGGCAATCTGGTCGTGAAATGCATCGAAACCCGACAGTCGAAGCACCGGCTGAGTCAGACGTTCATAACCGAGCGTACTGCTTGCCTTGGCGCTCAGCCCCTTGCCGCACAGAGACCCTTGCCCGTGGGCCGGAAAGACCTCCAGGTAATCCGGCAGACGCTGCAGTTTCATGTAAAGGGAATCGTACAGGTTTTTGACCTGTTCCTCCAGAATCTCCGCGCCGGCGAGATCGGGCCGGCCTATGGAACCGACAAACAGAAGATCGCCTGTAAGAATCATCCACGGTGCATCCGCACGTGCCTTGTCGGTTACCAGAATGGAAATGGCGTTCGGTGTATGGCCGGGGGTATAAATGATCTCGAGCTTGACCATTCCGAATTCGATCACATCGCCTTCTTTCAGCTTTTTGTGATCAAACGTCACCGGTGCATGTTCGCTGAAATAAATATCCGCTCCGGTACGGGATTTCAATTCCTGGTTTCCACTGACATGATCGGCATGTACATGGGTTTCGATAATATGGGTAATCTTCATCCCTTCATCCCGGGAGATATCCATGTAGTCCTGGACATCCCGCTTGGGGTCCACAACCACCGCCTGCCGCGCTCCCGGACAGCCGATAACATAGGAATTGCAGCCCAATCCTGGAACGGTAATCTGTTTGAAATACATTTTTCAACTCCTTGTGTTCATTATTGGATTTAAGCGCCTGTTCACAAAAGACGCCATTTGGCTGAATCTACTGTACCTGCGCATTTTGTCGGGTTAATATATTGACACATAGCGGATAAAATTTCAAGACATCGCCAATAAAGGCCTGGTGAAGAATCGTTCCTTGTAGCTTGAACGAACGCCGGGAAATGAATGAAAACACCTGCCGATGGGATGACGCCCGAACGGGCCGGCGTCATTCCTCAGCCGGCGGCAAAGGGGCTGGGTCGGGACGCGCCGGATCGCTTTTTTCGATATCCGCATCCGCTTTCGAGAATTCCGGATACAGCTTGTTGAGGCAATCCGGGCAGATGCCGTGAGAAAAACTGGCGTCCGTGTGCCTGGAAACATAATGCTCAACCTGATCCCAGTATCCCTCATCGTCTCTGATCTTTTTGCAGTTGGCACAAATGGGAAGGATTCCCCGCAGCGTTTTCACCTCCGCCAATGCAGCGCGAAGCTCCCTGACGACCTTTTCGCGCTCCGCCTCGGCATTCCTGCGATCCGTGATGTCGATGATCAGCCCTTCGATTGCCCGAACGGTGTGCGCATCGTCATAAATGAACACGCCCTGCTCGAAAACCCACTTGGTCTTTCCGTCGGCGGTAATAATGCGGTACTCCATGTGAGCCGCTTTTCCCTCGGTCTCGGCATGCGTCCAGGTCTGCCAGATCCACTCCCGCTCTTCCGGCGGAATCAGGTCTGCATAGGCCAAAACGCGGTTATGGAGCAGGTCCTCGCTTCGATATCCGGTGAGTTGAAGACAGCCCTCGGAAATAAATTCCATCGTCCATTGAGGATCAAAACGGCATCGATAGGCGATCCCGGGAAGGTTGGCCAACAGTACGGACTTGCTGCGCTCGCTTTCGTTCAAGGCGATATTGATCTTTTTCAGACGATAATTCCAGTAGAAGGAAATCCCGATGAGCAGCGCCAATACCCCTGCGATACGCAGCACAAAGGCATAATCCATCGGACGGACGATCTTCACATTGACATGCCGGTTGACGATGGACTCACGTTCCTCGTGCGTGATAGTGGCAATAGCTCGGTTAATGATGTCGCGCAGCATCGGCTCGCTTTTCAAGATACCCATGCGCAGATGATTGCCATATGACTCGGGAGCCTGACCGGCGATTTTCAGGTTGAAAAAACCTTCCTTCCGTATCGTATATGCGGCAATGATCAGCGGACGAAGGGTCAGATCCGCTTTTCGATGGGACACCGCTTCAAAGACCTCGTTTTCGGTGGGCACATTGACGATGGTGAGATTCGGAAAATCCTCACGCACCCGCTCTTCCGTCGAGGTTCCGCTCGGAAGAACGACGGATTCATCGGTCAACTGAGCCGCGTTCGTGATGAAGGGATGCTCTTCGCGGGTGATAAACACGTTCGGATCCAGGAGCAGCGGTTCGGTGAAGATCAGCCATTGCTCCCGCTTGGGCGTCTGATTCAGAAAAGGCAGGATCAACACTTCACCCGCTTTTGACATCGCAACGGCTTCATCCCAATCCCGGGCAACCACATAGGTGAAACGGATCCCCAGCCGTGCTTCTATGAGGCCCATCAAATCCTTTGCGATGCCGGTGAAATTGCCTTTATCATCCATATATTCAAAGGGCATCCAGTCTGGATCCGGACAGACCGTAATAGGCCCCGATTCGGCGAGATAGGCTTGCTCTTCTGGCGTAAGAACCACCCGCGGAAGTGATTCCATGGGTGCCGTTCCAGCCGCCTTTTTCCCCGCTTCGGGCGAACCCGCACCCGACACGACAGGATTGTAGTCATGCCATGCCCACCAAAGACATGTCGCCAGAATCAGCATCGCAGCGATGCCATGCCCCCATCGAACCGCATGCCGCATCGGTCGACGAAAGCGTGGATGGAGAATTCTCAAGGTCGTATCCAAAACCTGTCGCACTTTTTCACGCCTCAGCTCAAGTTTCTTCACTATGCCCCGCTGATATACGTCTAAAACGCTTGTGCCGATTCTTCTTGTCGTCGCAACAGGTCGGAAAAAGCATAGCGTAGACCACCTTTCCATGCTCCGGGGGCGACAGCATTCAAAGGCCTCGACACAATCCAATGCTGCGATCTGAGGTTAAGCCTACCCATATATCAGCGATCTTATCATGCCGTTCATGCCCCAGGTTAACAATGACGTCTATGCATCACCGATATACATCATGAGTATCTGCCGTCAAGGTCAATGCCGCTGATCAAGCCCGCAACTTGGCCGCCTCACCAAAATGTATTAATTGGAATTTATCATCTATTATTTTTTCAATACTACAATCTAATCGTTCAATAATTTCTTATATCCACTTATAATTACCTTTTATGACTTATACCCTTCTTGATTTAGGTTGACAATAACATGATGGGTAGCGTAACAAATCCCAATCCGTCACTATTTAATCTCGGTTATTTTAAACCGTTATAAGGTGTTTTTGAACCGTACAATCGGTTTTAATTGTTTCAGTGAAAAAAGTTTAGGTTACTACGTATAATATTTCAAAAAAACATCTATTTCCGGAAGAGGATAATCTTGAGAAAAGGAGATGCGCCATGTACAAACAGATACTCTTTATAGGTGCCTTCGCATATGGTGTCATGATCGCAGTTTTCAGCGTTGTCGCACCAACCGCGTAAGCCGCTTACCATCACATGAGAGAGATGGATTCGGATTACTTTTGTGACGGACGCAACCACAAAAATTACCCATGACCTGCTGCCCGGGATGAATGGGACAGTCCCCGGGGGCTCCGGACAACGACGGCCGGGTGGTGGATCCGACGGCGCAGCTGCGTATCTACTGGTCACTGAAGGAGTTGCAGGTGTTGATGGAGATCGGGATCGATCCTGAAAATACTTAGACGGGAAGGGAGGACAACGGCATGAAGGGAAAGTCAAATCTGATTGCGGTATTGACGGTTATATTGGCGGTCACTTTTTTCGCCACGGCGGTCAGAGCGGATCAGACCGAAAGACTGATCAAAATCCTGATCAAGAAAGGCATCATTACAAGTGAAGAAGCCGAATCCATAGCAAAGGAAATTGAGGCGGAGGAAGAACCATCAGCACCTGTAGCCAAGCAGGAAAAGCCGTCCGGTGACGAATGGACCCGGAACGTTGAGGTGGGCTACAAAAAAGGCGCCTATATCAAAACGACGGACGACCGCTATTCCCTGACCCTGAACGTTCGAACTCAAGGCCTGTTCAGTTATCGGGAACGGGAAGGTAAAGCGGACACGTCGACCTTCAGGGTGCGACGGGCGCGCGTTCTGGCCGGGGGCAACGTGTTTTATCCCTGGATGAAATACGGCACGCAAATCACTTTGGAAGGCGGTGACGCAGCCCTGCGGGATGCCTACATCGAAGCCGACTATTTTGACGCGGTTCAACCCAAGATCGGTCAGTACAAGCTCCCCTTTGACCGCGAATTCATGACATCGGCCTTCAACCTTCAGCTGATCGATCGGTCCATCGCCAGCAGCGAATTTTCCCTTCAGAGAGATATCGGTTTACAACTTTCCGGAAAATTTTTTCAGGACATGTTAACCTACCAGGCGGGCGTTTTCAACGGCAGCGGCGCCAATCAAAGCAATGTCGATCGTGATTTCATGTACATTGCCAGGTTGGTCCTGACCCCTTTGGGTCCCTATTCTTATTCGCAGGCTGCGCTGGATGCACCGGACACCCCGAAACTGGCCGTTGGTGTTGCAGGGGCGTATCTTCCCAACCTGGATCCCGGGGAAAGGAAAACACTGGCCGGCATACTGGGCGACACCGATGTCATGTCCGTGGAAAGCGATGTATATCAATTGACGGCGGATCTCGCGTTCAAGTATCAAAATGTTTCGGTGGAAGGCGGTTATCATTTCCGAAGCATCGATCCGGATGAAGCCACCCCCTTTGGAAAGGAAAGCGCTCAGGGCTTTTTTCTTCAGGGAGGCTATTTCGTCATTCCGAAGACGTTTGAGCTGGCGGCACGCTATGCTTACGTGGATCCGGATAATCCCGACAACAGCGGCGACAACGATGAACAGGAGTATACGGTCGGGCTGACCTACTATCTCAACGGTCACAACCTGAAACTCCAGGCCAATTATTCATTTTTGCAAACCGACACCGCGACCGACGATCAGGACGAACACATCGGGCAGGGAATGGTGACGCTTGCCTTCTGAACGGGGAACGAAGCAGCGTGAAAGACCGTAGACCTTTTATCGGGATCATGATATCGTTTTTCAAATCAGCTTCAACGCAATCTATTTTAACCGTTATGAAAGCAGATAAACGTGGCTAAATTGATAAAAGAGGAACCGGACAAGGGCAGGCTTCACATCGATTCGCCGTTGATGGGAGAGTCCCTGGTCAGCAAGAAACTGCTTGAACGCACCGAAGCTGCGGAATACTTCCGCATGCACCCGGATATCAACGTCATCAAAATCGGCGGGCAGAGCATCATGGACCGCGGCCGGACGGCGTTGCTCCCCATTTTGGACGTCCTGATAAAAGCCAAGGACAACCACAAGATACTGTTGATGACCGGCGGGGGAACCCGGGCGCGGCATGTCTATAATATTGGTGTCGACCTGGGCATGCCGACCGGGGTGCTGTCCAAACTGGGGGATAAGGTTTCCTGGCAAAACGCGGAAATGCTGTCGGTTCTGCTGGCAAAGCACGGCGGCGTCAAGATCGGCCATGGAGACAATCTGGAACAATTGACGATGTTTTGCCGATTGGGCTACATACCGATCACCTACGGCATCCCGCCTTACGGCTTTTTTGAACACCCGGCAGAATTTGGCTCGATTCCACCACACCGGACCGACTGCGGCGCATTTCTTCTGGCTGAAAATATCGGTGCGCGTTCCCTGATATTTCTCAAGGATGAAAAGGGCTTGTTCGATAAAGACCCGAAAAAGATCAACGAGTCCGAACGCGGAACCCTTGAATTCTTCAAACGGATATCCGCCCGGGAACTCATGGCGCTGGATCTGGACGACCTCATCGTCGAACGGCCTGTCCTGAGCCTGCTTCAGCGATCCAAATGTTTGAAGGAACTACAGATCATCGATGCATTGAGGCATCCTGAATATATACTGGATGCGCTTGAGGGAAAACACGTCGGCACCATCATTTACAAAGATTAGAAACGACAGACAACATCGGTCACATCATCTGCGCAGTTCCCTGATTCTGGGCATCCCGGACAACCGGATGCCCAGAATCATTTACACATTTCTCCATTTGCCAAATTTCAGTCCTGCCGGCCTTCACCGGTTTTCTGCCCCTGGCCGCCCTGCAGATAAATGATGTCAGCACCGGTCTCCCTGCTGATTTGATCAAGTTCAGTTTTGCGGATGTGGCTGACATAAACCTTGACATCCGAACCACTGACGCCAACGACTCGAAATCTTGGTTTTTTTTCACCCTTTTCGATTTTTCGTCTTTCGCGCACAAATATTTTTGTTGCCATGACACCCTCCCGGCTGATAAAAGATTATATGTTCTAAAAAATTAATATATCCTTAAAATACCTATGTCAAGAAAACAAAATACATCTGTTCATTTGGGTTCGAAAAAGACGGAACGGTATATACAGGCCTCTATATTGCTGTCCCTGAAAATCAAGCCGTCATACGGATACGAACTGATTCAGAAAATTTCCGTGTTCGGTTTTATAGAAGGTCAGGTGGCCCCTGGAATGATTTATCGTCATTTGAGGGAACTGGAAGAAAACGGGCTGGTGTTTTCGGAATGGGAAACGGATGGAGCCGGTCCGGCCAAAAGGGTTTACCAGCTCACATCCGAAGGTGTCGAAATCTTAAGCTTCTGGATTGATTATATGAAAAATCAAGCTCAAAAGCTTTTGCGGTTTGTCGAAATGTATGAAGAGATTAGCACTAAGCGGATTTGACCGTTTCGGTCTGCGTCAACGGTTTGTTTTTCATCGTTGAATGACCGTTTTTGATGCGCTTTCCGTCGATATTTGTCCAAATGGACTGCCCTTGAGGTCTGACGAGAAGCACAGGTCGATGACCGATCAGCCGCGGACGCAGCCAACCGTTAGTGATGACAATGTCACTGGGGACAGGAACTTTTGCATCCCGGTCAATCGACAGGGTTTCAATGCCGCTGTCTTTCAATTCGGATACGGTTGCCTGCGCAGGCCAGTCACGCAGATTTCTCAGCTCGATGAACCGCCCCGACCACCCCGAAAGGGTCAGCCCCACCGCCGCAACCGCACCGATAATACCATCATGGGTTCCGCCGTGACCCGAGAGATGGATATTCTTTGCAGTCTGAAGCGCCTGTTTCTGGGTGGATATCGTATGGGTGCAAGAACGGCCGTATTCAACGATATTTTCCAGATTCGAATCACATTCTGCCGCCACACACAAGCCGGGATCACTCCCCAAAGCGGCGTGACTTTCGATATGGGAAACGGCATCGGCGATCATCTGATCCAACATCGACAGGTCGGGTATTTCCACGATCATACATGCCGCACTGTTATGGGACGTGTACGGAATGGCGTCGCACACAAGAAGCTGTTGGCGCACGACGCCGATGCATTGAGATTCAACGGAAAGCTTTTGCTGAAACCATCTGACGAGCTTGCCCGTCCCATAAAGGGAATTGTGGGTATCCGTGTCATCAAAACCGAAATATGCTTTCATTCATACGACCTTTTAAATTTCAATAATCTTTTTAAGTTTCGACTTTCATGATGGTGACCGGCACCGGCCGATGAAAGTCGAAAGTCGAGTCATCTCTTTTAACGTTCAACCTGGCGTGCTTAAAACACCGAAAAGTGAGTTAGTATAGTTCAATATAGAGGTAAATTCAAACTGTATATCACGTATTCGAACAGAAACAATACCTATTGAGATTCTTCCCGAAGATCCCTTGATGCCGGGGGATCTGTCGCTCCTCGCGTTCTCACCATGATCTCTCGGGCTGATTTTTTGCAGACCACCAACATATCGACGATGGGTGGCATAGGAATATTGGGGCAATAAAAAAATTTTTTAAACAAAAAATCATGAAAATGCCCTGATATCAACCAATATTGACATCTATTCTTTTCCCGTGATAATGATATATAGATTAAAATGATGCTGTTTCATGATGCATGCCCCTTGAAACGTGAAAAGAATCCGAAAACCGGTCAAGGTGGCGGATTGACATTCCGATTTAACATCTAAAGGCCAATAAGGAGGTTCGAGCATGAAAAAAACAGCAACGATCACTATCCTGGTCTTTGCAGCGCTTTCCATTCTACCGTGGTCCCTGTGTAACGGCTTCGCCGAACCATCGGGAAATCTGGTCATATTTCATGCCGGAAGCCTTGCGCTTCCTTTTGAAACAATGGAAAAGGCTTTCGAGGCGAAATACCCGAAGGTTGACGTGCTGCGCGAAGCCGGCGGGAGTCAACAATGTGCGAGAAAGGTGACGGACCTCAAGAAACCCTGCGACATCATCGTCTCGGCGGATTATAAGGTCATCGACAAACTGCTCATCCCCGAGTACGCCGATATGAATATCCGTTTTGCCACCAACCAGATTGTGCTCTGCTATACGGACAAAAGCAGATACGCCAACGATATCAATGCCGAAAACTGGTACGATATCCTTCTTAAAAAGGATGTCGTATGGGGCCATTCAGATCCCGACCTCGATCCTTGCGGGTATCGATCCCTCATGGTACTCCAGCTCGCCGAAAAACACTACCAGGTGGATGGACTTTACGAGAAGATGATCGCCAACCGACCCAAAGAAAATATCCGTCCGAAATCGGTCGAACTCATCTCCCTTCTCCAGACGGGCAACATGGATTATGCATGGGAATACCTTTCCGTGGCGGTACAGCATGAGTTGAACTATATCGCTCTTCCCGACGAGATAAACCTTGGAAACTACCGTTATGACCATCTTTACCAGCAAGCGGTCGTCAAGGTCACGGGCAAGGAACCGGGTCAGTTCATGAACATCAAGGGAGAATCCGTTACATATGGGACCTGCATCATCAAGAACGCTCCGAACGCGGAAGCGGCGATCGCCTTCCTGGAATATCTGCTGAATCCGGAAGGGGGGCTCAAGATCCTCAAGGAGATGGGTCAACCGCCGTTTGTCCCCGGCAGAGTGCCAACACAAACGATGCAGGATCAACTTCCGAAGCGACTGCAGCCGCTGGTGGAAGTCAAACTCTGACGGAAGCCTGTTCCGACAATGCCGGGAAAGGAACCTTTCTTATGGATCACCATCACCTGCGGGTTTGCGGTGATGGTGTTCATTCTGCTGCCGCTCATGGAGATGGTCAAGGCACCTTCTTTGGCATTGCTCCTCGAAACGGCCGGATCAAGGGATGTATTGCGGTCGATATGGCTCAGCATCTACACCGCCGGTCTGGCCGGTCTCATATCGTTCTTCTTCGGAACCCCGCTTGCCTATCTGCTCGCCCGGCACAGTTTTCGCGGAAAAAGACTCGTGGAAGGCATTATCGATTTGCCCATTGTCATTCCCCACCCGGTCGTGGGAATCGCCATCCTCAGTGTTGCGGGAAAAAATCATTGGCTGGGACATCTCCTGTCGGAGCTGGGCATCCGCATCATGGGGAGTGTCACGGGAATCGTTATCGTTCTGACATTCGTTGGCATGCCCTTTTACATCAACGCCGCAAAAGACGGTTTTGAGAGCATACCACCCCGACTGGAGAAGGTATCCCGAAGCCTTGGGGCATCGATGGCAAGTACGTTCTTCCGGATCACCTTCCCCCTGGCGTGGCGGAGCATGATCGCGGGTGTTATCATGTGCTCCGCCCGTGCCATCAGTGAATTCGGCGCCGTCGTGGTTGTCGCCTACCATCCCATGACGGCGCCGGTAATGATATATGAACGCTTCGAGGGTTACGGGCTCAAATATTCCCAGCCGGTGGCGGTATGGCTGGTCTGCGTCTGCCTTATCCTGTTTCTGATGCTGCGGGTGGTCACCCTGCGGTCCGGACGTGAAGCTTGATTGCCATCCAGAATCTTCACATCGCACTCGGAGATTTCAGACTCAGCGGCATCGATCTTGAAATAGGGGCCAATGAATTTTTCGTCCTCATGGGACCCACAGGCGCCGGCAAAACGCTGCTTCTCGAAGCCATCGCGGGTCTCGTTCCCGTGAAGAGCGGGAAAATCATCCTCAACGAAAAAGATGTCACCCGTCTACCCCCAGAAAAACGGTTCGTCGGGATTGTATATCAGGACTATGCCCTTTTCCCCCATCTGACGGTGGAGAAAAACATCACCTATGGCCATCGGTATGCCAAACGTCAAAAGAAGGCGCTGGAAAACCGCCTGGACTATCTTCTGGACACCCTCGATCTCACCCATCTTCAACATCGATTACCCCTCAACTTGAGCGGAGGAGAACGCCAGAGGACGGCCCTGGCGCGAGCCCTGATGGTCAATCCCGGTGTTCTGCTTCTCGATGAGCCCCTCTCTGCACTGGATCCCCATTTTCGTGAAGAGATCAGAAATACGCTGAAAAAACTTCACACCGCTTCTCCAACCACCTTCATGATGGTGACCCATGACTTTGTCGATGCCCTGTCTCTGGGCAATCGCGCCGCAGTGATGAGTCGGGGCAGAATCGAGCAGGTCGGCAGGGTCGAGGAGATATTTCAAAGACCTGTCTCTCGATTTGTTGCGGATTTTGTCGGAATGAAAAATCTGTTCCGCGCAAATTTTGTCGATACAAAAGCCTTTGCGAAATCGGTGGAGGTGACGTTGGCGAAAAAGCCCGCCCAAGACAGTCGATACATAGCGTTACGGCCCGAAGATGTTGCCGTAAGCCTGAATGCGCCGGAGTCCTCCGGCGGGAAGAACTGTTACAAAGGAACCGTGATGGGGATTGTTGACCAAGGGTTCTCTTACGAGATTCACACCGCCGTCGGGGCGTTGACCTTCAAGTCTCTGATGACCAAGCGCCTGCTGTTTGAGCTATCCATCAAAGAAGGCAAAGAAGTATATCTTGCCTTCGATGCTTCGGCCGTTCATACCCTGTAACCATTCGGCGCACAAAAATCACGCATACCGAAAGCGTCAAGGTCACGTTTTTTCAATCGGATGTTCAGGCGATATCCCTGAGACGGCCACGTTTTCGAACAGGGCATCCGATTCGATCTCTACGGTGCGGTGAAGGTTACGAAATTTTTCCATGAGGGATTTCGCATAGGGGGTGAGTTGCGATCCACCACCGGACGACCCGCCGATATTCCGGACCAGGAGTGCTTTTCCCAGGCGCTCCTCCGAGGCCGTGATCCTTCCCCAGATCGCCCGATAACCCATCTTGAGCGCCTTGGCGGCGGCATTGATGGAGCCCAGACGCTCAATGGCTTCGAGGATTCTCATGCGACCCAATCCGAAAACCACATTTCCGTCTTCGTCCTCGATCCAGACCTTTGAACGGATGTAAAACGTTTTCTTTTCTTCAGTCATAATATTCAACACGTTATCATGCATCCACTCCTTCAGGCAAGACGAAACCCATCAGACCATTATGTCAATCTTGACACAATGCATTTGGGTGTGTTAATAGGCCCATGTAGTCATTAAAGGTCTGTTTGATCTGTTTTAACGACACAAAGGAACCTAAACAAACCTATAAAGATGTTTCAACCCCCGACGGAACGTATCCCCGCCGCTGTCCATCCCACGAAAGCGGGTTTTACCGCCGGTCGGATATTATCCACCCGATTGAAAGACAGAGGTAACGATGTCGGAAAACGCATTCTTTCTTAACGGCAACGAGGTGACATTCACGCCGGGGCAGACCATTCTCGAGGTCGCCGAGGCGAACGGCGTCCGCATTCCCACGCTGTGTCACCTGAAAGGTACCACGCCCACAGGCGCGTGCCGTATCTGCGTGGTGGAGGTGAAAGGCGCCCGGTCTCTGATGCCTTCCTGCGCCACCCCCGCGGCTCGCGGCATGGACGTCAAAACGGAATCCCCCCGGGTCATCAAAGCCCGGCGCATGGTCCTTGAACTGTTGCTGGCCTCGGGAAACCACAACTGCGCCGCTCCCGGCGGCGTGGCCGATGACGATTGGACCGGATTCCAGCTCGGTGTCCAGAACATGGACGGTACCGGTGATCTCTGTCCGGTCTGGGGAGACTGCAAACTCCAGGAACTGGCGTTCCAGTATCAGGTCCGGGGAAGCCGTTTCACGCCCAATCCGGGTAAATACCCAACGGAGTTGAAGAACCCTTTGATCGTGAGGGATTTTTCCCGGTGCATCCTCTGCGGCCGTTGCGTTCAGGCCTGCAACGAGGTCCAGGTCAACCGGGCCATCAGTCACGGCTACCGGGGCTATGACAGCAAGATCGTCGCCGCCGAGGACAAAGCCCTTATCGACTCCGAATGCGTATTCTGCGGTGAATGCGTCCAAGCCTGTCCCGTGGGCGCCCTGGTGGAAAAGAAATCCCGGTATGTCTGGCGTCCCTGGAAAGCGAAAAAGATCCGCACCACCTGTCCATACTGCGGCGTAGGGTGCCAGCAATGGCTCCATGTCCAGGACGGCAAGATCGTCAAGGTGACGGGGGTCGAGGATGGGGCGCCTAACAAGGGCCGCCTCTGCGTCAAGGGACGGTTCGGGTACGATTTCATCTACTCGGAAGAACGGCTCAAAACCCCGCTCATCCGGGATGAAAAAGGGGATTTCAGGCCAGCCTCCTGGGACGAGGCGCTGAACCTGGTAGCCGACAAATTCAAGCAGATCATTGCCGAGAGCGGGCCGGATGCACTGGCCGGCGTCAGCTGTGCCCGGAGCATCAATGAAGATTCCTATCAGATGCAGAAACTTTTTCGCGCAGTGTTCAAGACCAATAACATTGATCACTGCGCCCGTACCTGACACGCCCCCACTGTCGCCGGTCTGGCGGCAACATTCGGGTCAGGTGCCATGACCAACTCTTTCGACGAATTTTCACGGGCTGAAATGTTCCTGGTTGTCGGTTCCAACATGACCGAGGCTCACCCCGTGGCCGCGACGTTCCTGAAGAATGCCGTCATGAACGGAGCGAAACTCATCCTGGTGGATCCCCGTCGACACAAGCTGGCGGATTTCGCCGATCTGCACCTGCCGATCCGGGTGGGGAGCGACATCGCCTTTACCAACAGCCTGATGCAGGTGCTTATCGAAGAGGACCTCTACGACAAATCATTCGTAAACTCGTGCACGGTCGATTTCGACCTGCTCAAGGAGACGGTGGCGAAATATCCGCCGGAGAAAGCGGCGGACATCTGCGGCATCCCCGCGGAAAAGATCCGGGAAACCGCCCGCATTCTGGCATCGGTCAAGCCGCTCATGCTCTGCTACACCCTTGGCATCACCGAACATACCTGCGGCAGAAACAATGTCGTCACCATGGCGAATCTCCAGATGCTCCTCGGCAATATGGGCATGGAGTGCGGCGGCGTGAATCCCCTTCGGGGTCAGAACAACGTCCAGGGCGCCTGTGACATGGGGGCATTGCCCAACGTCTTTCCAGGATACCAGAAGGTGACCGACGCCGAGGCCCGAAAAAAGGTCGCCGAGTCCTGGGGGGTTGCAAGTCTGCCGGAGAATAACGGCCTCATGATCCCCCAGATGATGGAGGGACTTGTCGACGGCCGGATCCGCGGGTTTTATATCTTCGGCGAAAATCTGGCCAACACCGAGCCCGATATCCGGAAGGTGGAGCACGAACTGGCCTCCGCTGAATTCCTGGTTTGCCAGGACATCTTCCCCACCGAGACCACCCGTTTTGCCCACGTCGTCCTGCCGGCTGCGGCATGGAGCGAAAACGACGGAACCTTCACCAACAGTGAACGCCGGGTCAGCCGGGTCCGGACGGCCAGTGAACCGCCGGGTCAGGCCAGGCCCAACTGGTGGATTTTCCGGGAGATCGCCCGGCGCATGGGCCATCACTGGGAGTCGAACAGCGCCCAGGAGATCTGGGACAACGAGGTGTCGGTACTGGCGCCCCAGCTCTGCGGCATCAAGTACGCCCGCCTCGAGGGAGATGGACTTCAGTGGCCCTGTCCGGATGAAGCGCATCCCGGAACCTGCTTTCTCCACCGGGATGGCCAGTTCACGTGCGGTCTGGGTATTTTCACGCCGGCGGACTGGACACCGCCCGCCGAGGTGCCGGATTCGGAATACCCACTGGTGTTGAGCACCGGCCGGAGGCTCAGCCACTACCATACCCGCACCCAGACGGGGCGGTGCGAGGGCCTCAACGACATCCTGGGTGAAGAAAGCGCCGATATCTCTCTTTCGGATGCACGGACCCTGGGCATAAAACACGGTGAAATGATCAAGGTCAGCTCCCGCCGGGGCGAGATAGCGGTTCGGGCCAGGGTGACCCAGGAGGTGCCGCCGGGCATGGTCTGGATGGCCTTCCATTTCCGGGAGACCTGTGCCAACTGGCTGACCAATCCGGCTTTCGATCCCTTCACCCTGACAGCCGAGTACAAGGCCTGCGCTGTCAGGATCGACCGGATCTGAGTAAACCGAGGGATACGGCGGGAAAAAATTGCCGAACGCCCTCTTTTTTGAAACGGCACGTTACATCCACCGGTGCCGACCGTGCGTTGCACCGGTGGATTGACGGTGCCAAACGATGTCTTTGTCTATCCGATTGAAGTTGCCTTGAAAGGCCCCCCTGCCTCGACAGTTCCCGTAATGCCGTCCCTGAGTTTGGTTCACGCATGGGTCAGAAGCTGAAAAGCAGACTCACTCGCCGGGTTGGGGAACATCCGCGGGACTCACGTTCTGTTCCTTAATGATGGATTCTGCCCACGAGTGGTCATCGCTGTCGGCTTCCAAGCCGTTCTGAGCGATCCCTTCCATTGGCGTGTACGAAAGTGATGCGAGCAGCGGGAAGTGATCCGACCCGATCGGCGGCAGGCGTTCAATGGAACGCAGCGTGAAATGCCGGCTGTGGAAAAGGTGGTCCAGCGGCCAGCGAAGAAAGGGATAATCCGCATGAAATGTGTTGAACATGCCTCGACCTACTCGCGGATCCAACAGACCGCTGATCTTGCGAAAAAGTCGTGTTGTCGCCGACCAGGCGACGTCGTTGAGATCACCGGTGACGATGACCGGCTGCGCGCTGTCGGTAATGCTGCGGGCGACGATCAGCAGCTCGGCATCCCGCTCTCCGGATTCGGCATTCTCCGTAGGGCTCGGCGGCGCCGGATGCAGAAAATGAATCCGGACGCCGGCGCCGTTACGCAGTCTCAACAGGGCATGCATTGACGGAACGTCATCCTCGACCAGAAATCGGGTCTCCGCCTCATCGAGGGGCAGGCGTGAATACACGTGCATGCCGTAGAGGTTATCCAGCGGGCACTTTATGGTATGCGGCATTTCAGGCTGCAGGGTGTCCAGTCGGTCCTGCCACCATTGATCAGACTCCAGCGTAACCAGAACGTCGGGGCTGCGCTCTCTGACCAGCGCAAGAAGCGCCTCGGCATTACGATTGGGGGTCAGCACGTTGGCCGTCATAATGCTGAGATGCCGTTCAAAACGGTTTTCCTCCGCCGCCTGAACCTCGTGCGGCCATAAGCGCGTGTAGGGTGCAATCCACCAGAACTGCCAGGCGAGGCAAAAGAGCGTTGGAACAATCAGCATCCACGCGCCCGTGCTCCCAAAATCCAGAAAAATTGATTGCGCCGATAACAGGACTATTGCCGCAACCGAAAACTGCATGCGCGGGAAGTCCATCCCTCGAATGATCCAGTGCGGATGGCGCCACAGGGGCAACAGCGTCACAAGGACGAGCAGAAACGTGGCAAGACTCAACGTTACAAACATGCAAAGCCCTTTCCATTCACCTCACATCAGCCAGGGGATGGACAAACACCTGTCAGCTTTTTTCGCTGCCGATAAACCGATAGATCGCCGCTCCCAGCATACCGCCGATGATCGGGGCCACCCAGAACAGCCAAAGCTGTGAGATCGCCCAATCGCCTGCAAACAGCGCAACACCCGTGCTGCGGGCAGGATTGACCGAGGTGTTTGTAACCGGGATGCTGATCAAATGGATGAGCGTCAGGCACAAACCAATTGCAATCGGTGCGAACCCCTGTGGTGCCCGAATGTCGGTGGCGCCCATAATGACCAGAAGAAACATCATGGTCATGACCACTTCAGTGATCAGGGCAGCCGGCAAACCATACCCGCCGGGCGAGTGGGCACCGTAGCCGTTTGAGGCAAAGCCGGCGGACACATCAAAGCCTGCCTTACCGGAAGCGATCAGATACAGAACACCACCTGCCGCAACCCCGCCCAGGACCTGCGCGACAATGTAGGGCAAGAGTTCTTTTGCCGGGAAGCGGCCCCCGGCCCAGAGACCAAAAGAAACCGCCGGGTTGAGATGACAGCCGGAAATGTGCCCGATAGCGAAGGCCATGGTGAGCACGGTCAAACCGAATGCCAGTGACACGCCAAGCAGACCAATGCCGACATCCGGGAACGCAGCAGCTAAAACCGCGCTGCCGCATCCGCCAAGAACCAGCCAGAATGTTCCAAAAAACTCGGCGCCATACTTTTTCATGCTATTCTCCCTTTTATTGTTGATGATCATGCCCAATGCTCCGGCTTAGCGGCGAAGGGACGGGGCCGCCGACCGCCGGTTGACAGTACGTACCATCTATCGGCCGATTTCGGTTATGGGGAGTGATGGTATTCAATTTGCGGAAGGTTCGAATCAGCCCAATCACATCGTTTCATACCGGTATTTCCTTTGGTGAATAACGCTGCCGATCACCGGTTGCCACGCATCGGCATCGAAATCGCAATCCGGTGCACGGACAGGTATACACCCGGCATAGGCGTAACTTATGGAGGGGGGGGGGTGAAAGTTCCCTATGGATGAATCCTGCCGATATCGCGAGATATAGACATAAACATCAACCAAAAGCAAGGGCGTTTCGCAAAGCGGCCCGTTATGCCCCGGCAGCTTGGGAGATAGTGCAGTGCATAGTGTTCTGGGGGCGGATCGCCCGTTTCCGGCTCAACGCGCTCATGCCCGTTCTGCAACTCGGTATACTCTGCAATGACATGATCGGTCATTGCCTGATATTCCTGCGAAATCGCCGCGAGCCCGCAAATGACGACCCGAAATTTTTTAACTGGCGCCCTATTCTCGCTGAGCAAATCCCGAGACGTTTTACCTTCAATGAGCTGCATCCTGATCAAAGCCAAACCTTATGGGTTCAGCTGCCGTTACCTTCACCTGCCGCCCTGGGACGCCACGATATCAGCCTTCGTCGAACGAACGATGTCGAGCAGCTCCTGAGTCTCCTTCGCCGGAACGCGATGCTTCGCGAGCACTTCTTTGAAAATGGTCACCATACGCTCCCACTCCCGTTCCGTGATGTTCAGGTGGGCGTGAGACGCCTTCATCCCGCGGCCATGGTATTGACAAGGGCCGCCGGCAGCCTGGCACACCATGGCCGTCACGTGATACTTGAGATACGGCGCCGGCACACGTTTTCTCGCGGCATCGATAGCGGGATTCGCATTGAGGAAGGCATCCGGCATGAGCGCATCGATAAAGTCGCTGACAACGACCGAAATCGGTGCGAGACCACCCAGTCGCTCGTAGAGCGATTGCTGCTTTTGCGATGATTCACCTTGCGCGAACGCCGTGCACACCCCTCCTGTCACAAGGGCGATAGCGGCAAGCACCATCCAGAGCGTGTTACGTTTGAACATGATTGACCTCCTTCTGCTTGCGAGGGTTTGTCGCATGGCCCCGAAATAGAGATGCAGAGCGGTCGCCGCCAACATCGGCGCGCGGCGCTGTCCTTTGGATGCCGTTGCTGCAAACGCTCTGAATCGCTTCATGGCCTCCGGGTCGAAACCGCCGCTACTTCCTGACCGTGTAGCTCGTAATCAGGTTCCGGTAGTTCGGAATATACTCGGAGAAGAGTGCGCCGAGACCTTCGATGTCGTTTCGCCAATCCCGGTGCAACTCGCACGCCACGCCGAACCAACTCATGATCTGAACACCTGCTGCGGCCATGCGTGCCCATGCGGCGTGCCTTGTAACCTCATTGAACGTTCCGGAGGCATCGGTCACCACAAAAACGTCGTATCCAGCCTCGACGGCTGAGAGCGCCGGGAACGCCACGCACACCTCGGTGACCACCCCGGCGATGATCAACTGCTTCCGGCCGGTCTTTTGCACCGCATCGACAAACTCCTCGTTGTCCCAGGCATTGATCTGCCCGGGACGTGCGATATACGGCGCGTCGGCGAACAGCTCCCTGAGTTCCGGCACCAGAGGTCCATTCGGTCCATTCTCGAAGCTTGTCGTCAGGATCGTGGGCAGCTTGAAATACTTGACACCGGCCGCCAGAGCAAGAACGTTGTTCTTGAACTCACCCGGCGAGAAGTCCTGTACCAGAGAGATCAGACCCGACTGATGATCGATCAGCAGGCAGGCCGCGTCGTCCTTCGAAAGCCGGGTATACTTGAATGGTCTGTTCATGAGAATCCCCTCCTTTTCATAAGGCTTCTCTTCAATGACGAGATGGCCCGCATCCTCAATTATGCGGAGAATCGACTTCGGAATCATGCCGTGAAGCGCCTCTCCTCGTTCCGGCGGTATCCAACTATCCTCCCGCCCCCAGAGAATTAAGGTAGGTGTAGTGATCGTAGGATAAAGCAGCTGGCTCTCGTCACCATTAACCCCGCCGGCACGCGAGGCTTTGCAGGGAAGGCGAAGCCGAAACGAAAAAGCCGTCGCTGTCCCCGGTCTTGTTGAGCACACCCCTACAACGCCATGTGCGTTTCAGGTGCCGGTGGATGAAGACTCGACCTCCTGCAATACCCCGAATATCAGCAGGGTGAATCCGAGAAACCAGGCGATGAAGGCGGCGACATGCCCATATTCCCAGCGGCTACGCAGTTCTGGATATATCTCTATCGCATTGCCGCCACCCGCTCGAAGCGCCTCGGCCCAGGCGACATTTACCGGCTGGACGAGCAGGAACCAGATAACGAGGGATAGACCAAGGCATCCTGCCCCCAAAACCGTTGAACGGACCGCCGCCCGGCGGCGCAGAAGCCCCGCGAGTGAGACAGCGGCGAAAAAGGCGAAGATCTGAATCGGCCCACCTACAAGACCAAAGTACCGGTAAAGCGTACTTGTGACCTGCATGTAGAACCGAGCCTCATATTGCATCCGAACAGGCAGCTCGAGCACGTGAGCACCGCCCATGATGAGCCCAAGTGCGGCAAGCAGGAGCGTCACGAGCCACCAGGTACGTAACAGCAAAACATTCTCCCCTAAACGGCGCAGGCCGAATCTTAAGCCATATCAGAACTTCCTTAAATATATACCTGAATGTACATTCAAAGCGCAGCTTGTCAACCCTTACGCTGTGGGGCCAACGCAAAACTTTACGGCGCGCCCTTTACGTCATCAAACACCGCGCACTTCTTATGCGATATCGACATCTACTCTTCTTCTCTCTTTTGTTTATAGCGCCGCTGAATTGGCAGTTTCGAGCATAACGCTCCGCGTCTGCGGTGAGAAAAGCGAGTCGACCAACACGATGTTGTTGGGGCAACCCACTTTAATCTTTCTATGTTTTACGCAGTTGACATCCGTCACGTGATTGTTTACAGTAGGTTCATGATAAAAACATTTGCCGATAAAGAAACCCAGCAATTATTTGTTTCCGGCAAATCGAAACGCTTACCATCCGATTTATTACGAAGGGCAATAAGACGTTTAGAATTTATTCACTTTGCAAATGACATAAAAGACCTTTTGGTGCCACGCAGCAACAGGCTCCATGCGCTTAAAGGCGACAGGAAAGGGCAACACTCAATATCGATAAATGACCAGTGGCGAATATGTTTCCGTTTCATTGAAGGCGATGCCTACGATGTTGAGGTTACCGATTACCATTAAGGATAAGAGCAATGGCTATACCCAATACGACAAAGCGTGAAATTAAGCCGACTCATCCCGGTGAAATGCTTAGAGAGGATTTCATGCCGGACTATGATCTGAACACGGCTTCCATGGCAAACGCATTAGGCGTGTCACGCCAAACAATTAATGAAATTTTGAGAGAACGACGTGCTATCAGTCCGGCTATGGCGCTAAGATTATCTCGACTTTTCAGCAATTCACCGGAATTCTGGCTGAATGCCCAGCATTCGTGGGACCTTTGGGATTCGGAAAAACGCTACAGTAAAGAATTGTCTCAAATCCGACCCTTGAATGCCGCATGATCTATCCCCAGATTCCGATAGCCCCAACGCCAAGGGTAACCGAACCCGCTGGGTTGAACACCGGTTTGATTCTGAAACGCCGTCGGCCCGGAATCCGCAGGGCCGGTATAATTTGATGGTCAGGACATCTATCGTTTCAGCGGGCGGACAGCCGTCCGCCCCTACGGGGATCTCTCCGAATATGCATTCCCTGTTCTACGTGCAGACTGTGATAAAATATTTGGGTACATCTTCCTCGGCGTCTGCTCAACGCCTATCTTATGCCATTCTATTCATAATGGGTCCACATTCGTAGCACTTTCACAACATTGGCTTCATCGATGATTTGATAGATCAGCCGGTGTTGTATGTTGATTCGACGTGCATACGCGCCCGCCAAATCGCCGATGAGCTTTTCAAAAGGAGGAGGGGTCTGGTAGGGATTTTCTCGCAGGATATCAAGAAGTGTCTCGGCTTTTTGGCGCAAACCCGCGAAGGATAATTTTTTAGCGTCTTTTCGAGCCTGTTTCGTGAAAACGACCCGCCACATTACCATTCGATGTCGTCAGTGCACTCTTCGATGGGCGTTGCCAGCCCTTCCCGTATCGACTCGCGCATGCCCGGGATATTCAGCAAGTAGAGCGTTTCCTGTATAGAGCGCCAGTCATCCTCTGAAATAAGAACGGCACTTCCTCGCTTGCCGGTTATGACAATCGGTTCATGCGAAGACGATGCCTCGTCGATAAGACGGTAAAGCTTCGATCTCGCTTCGGTTGCCGTTAAAGTGGGCATAATACACCTCATTTGTTTACAGTTGATGGCCCCTTAACGGTACGTCATTACGTACGTTTTGTCAAGTGTGGTATATCGAGCATGACTTAAAGCTCAGTTCCGCCGCTACCCTTTGGCGGTCAACTGAAGCGACTGGTTGTATGCTGTCCGGAAATTTTATTTTTTTCCAGTTCCCTTGTGACGCAATACACCCCGTGGCCTTCAAAGCCCGGGGTGAAGCACAAGTTGTCGGATTTACATTCGGCTTTACGCAGATCGCCGTTTTTCCAACGGTTGATCAAATCAGGCTCCCGAATAAACGGCCTGCTCATGGAAATGTAATCGGCAATCCCTTCGGCAACTATTCTGTCGGCGATCGTGAAAGATCGCAAACCGCCAACCAGGATCAACGGTGTTTTTATATTGCTTTTGAAGTGTGTTGCATATTCTTCGAAGTAGGCTTCCTTATCTTCTGTCGTAATACCGGGTCTGCTTGGCGAAAGCTTACCGGTTCTGATGATGCCGCCACTGACTTCAATGGCATCGAAGCCTGCATCGGCAAAGAGTTTGGCGGCCTTCAATGAATCTTCTCTGGTTAGTCCGTTCTCAATAAAGTCCGAACCATTCATCTTTACCATTATGGGATAATCTGTTCCGACAACTTCTCTTATGGCCTGATATATTTGCAGATGAATTCTGACCCTGTTCTCTATCGCCCCGCCGTATTCGTCCTGTCGCTTATTGTAGGCAGGGGAGAGAAACTGGCTTAGTAAATAGCCATGCCCGGAATGGATTTCAAGACCATCAAAACCGGCCACCTGGGCCCTTTTTGCCGCTTGTGCGTACGATGAAACAAGGCGCTGGATTTCAACGGGTGTTATGGTCTTGATGTTTCCTTCCGGAAAACCGGCAGGATCCGACACGGCTAATGCCGGCCGACCTGTTAACGCCACCTCGGCATACAGGCCGGCATGCGCAAGTTGCATAACAATTTTGCCGCTGTTTTCATGAACGGCTGAAGCCATCGCTTCCAGTTTCGGAATGAGTTTGTCATCATAAACGCCAAGCTGCCAGGGAGTCCCCTGCCCTTCCTGCGAAACATAAGAATGGCTTGTTATAATCAAGCCGACACCTCCCTTGGCGAGCGATGCCATCATTTCCATCAATTCAGGGGTGGCTTCACCTTTTTCGGTTGCCAGTCCTTCCCATGTAGCCGCCCGAACAAATCTATTTTTCAAGGACATCTGATTAATTGAGCTTTCTTCAAACAATCTACTCATGCGCGATCTCCGTTTTTGTCACATATAACGTGGCCTTCACCGGCGGGAACGGAGCTCAGCGGAGTTCCCGTCCGAGTGAAAGGCAACGTTATCCAGATTCCATAAACAATTGACAAGGCCCCATATAATGTGTATTGTTACACACTATGGACAGCCGGAAAATCATTCAGATACTCAAACAGAACGGCTGGTATGAGATCGCCAAAGTTGGCTCTCATACACAATTCCGGCATCCACAAAAAAAGGGACGCGTAACCGTACCACACCCTGAAAAGGATATACCGATCGGCACATTAAAGAGTATCGAGCGCCAGTCGGGAATTAAGTTCACGTGAGGCAATATCATGGCAAATTATATAGCTGTCGTTCATAAAGCGTCCAAAACTGACTTTGGCGTATCTTTTCCAGATTTTCCGGGTTGTATTACCGCTGGGCAAACCGTGGACGAAGCCAAGGATTTAGCCCAAGAGGCGCTTGCACTCCATGTTAAAGGAATGATTGAAGACGGCGATGAAATGCCGGCTCCATCCAAACTCGAAGATATAATGGCTGATGCGGACTACGCTGATGTCATCGCTTATCTGGTAGTTTCTATTCCGGATACCAAACCTCGCACCGTAAGGATCAATATTACCGTGCCAGAGATGACCCTTAAGCAAATTGATGCAGCAGCCAAAAAAAGGGGAATGTCAAGATCCTCCTTTCTCGTTCATCTCGCGCAGAACGCGATTCATTCAGATCATTCTCAACCATCGGCATAGCACTCATTTCGATTGGATAACGGTTGAGCTCACTGGTTTTCACGAAGCGCAGCGGAGTGAAAATCCAGTGAAGCGATTTGTTGGGCGGTTATTACGGATTGACGCCGCACTCGATTACACAACCTTCCTTCGACATTACTCTGCCTCAATCGGAACCGCAGTACCTCTTACCACAATTCCTCCTGTAGCAGGTATTTCGACTGTCAGTCGACTCGGACGGCCCATCGCTTCCCCTTGACGGATGAAAATGGTGGCGGGCACAGCAATGAGTTCGGCTTCTCGGAGATACCCGCCAAGCGCAGCTGCCGCCGCACCCGTGGCCGGGTCTTCCACAATCCCACCTACTGGAAATGGGTTGCGAGAGTGAAATACATTCGTACTCTCTCGCCACACCAATTGTAGCGTAGTAAGTCCTTCTCGAAGCATAAGCGCCTTCAGTCTCTCAAAGTCATAATTTAACCTGGCCAGTCTATGCGGATCATTGATGGCCAACACCAAGTGCCATGCCCCAGCGTAAGCTCTGGCAGGAGGAATTGAGCCATCGACATCACTCGATTGCCAGCCAAGCGCGGAGAGCGCTTCGTTGACAAGTACATCGGAAGCACCTGTGTACCTTGGCTCCACTGAAGTCAACGAGGCTTCACGCACCTCACCTTGGGAATGAACGGTGATTGAGACCTCCCCCACAGCAGTTGTCAATCGATATGTACCGTCCCCTTCAGTCTCGCCGAGCACTACACCTGTAGCAATAGTAGCGTGACCACAAAACGGCACCTCCATCTCAGGACTGTAATAACGAATCGTTCGGTTCTGTCCGAAAGTCGGCGCCACAAAGGCAGTTTCGGAGTAACCGACTTCAGCCGCAATTCGCTGCATAACATCTGCAGATGGCAAGGTCTCACCAACCCAAACGCCGGCGGGATTACCACCCTTGGGGTTGTCCGTAAACGCTGCCCGACGATAAAGTTTTCCAGAATTCATTATGCATCCTTATTGAGTGTCAGTAATCCCGTCTGACATCGCGTTTGGCTTGTATGCAACCGCATCAATCTCGACTGCAGCTCCACGTGCTAAATCGGCTCCACCAACCGTGATACGTGCGGGAGGATCACTGCCCATCACTTCAAGGTAGGCCTCGTTCATTTCCGGGAAAGTCTTTATATCAGCCAGAAAAACACTGATTTTTACAAGATCGGAAAAAGAAGCGCCGCATTCCTTTAAAATGAGGCCAATATTTTGAAGAGCCTGAGCGGTTTCCGCCCTGGTTCCACCCTCTACAAGCTCCTTTGAGTCTGGTTTAGTTCCCAGTGTACCTGAAACATATATAAAATCCCCAGCAATCACTGCATGACAAAAGGAAGGGAGACGACCAAGACCAGATACGTTTATTTTTTTGTCTTCATTTTTGATCCCCTGAGAAGATGCTTGCGCACCTATTATCATAGTTTACGAGCTGATTACTATATGAGCCCAACGTTGGCGTTGAGCGGCGGGCGAGCGTATCGTCAATGTCCTCTACCGTGAACATGACGCGCAGGTAACCGAGAGCGTTCACTGGGGCATTGCGGTGATCGGCGACCACTGCCGGGGCAAGAAATCGAGGCAGCGCGATAGCGCCGTCCGCTGCAACTGGTTGTTCGGCAGCCATACCATAATCTGTGCGTCAGTTACGTTCAGTAGCGACCCAATTCATCACTGACCGAGCCGTGATTCCATGTACAAACACGGAGATGGTTACTACGGCAATTACTATCGCCCAGACAGACATGGCTTCTGGAAAGTGCGCATGATAGACTCCGTAGGCTAGGTAATAGAACGAGCCTATGCCACGAATGCCGAAGAAAGAGATCGCAAGTCGCTTGCGACGCGGAAGATCCGAGCCAACGAGTCCTATCAACCCGGAAATCGGACGAACTAAGAACACGATACATACCACAAGGCCCCACATGGGTAGTGTCATGTGACCCAAGAGGCCGGAGGCCGCATAGGCGCCTAGGAGATACATCAAGACCGCAACAAAGACACGCTCGAATTCCTCGGAAAGTTCGTGAAGTGCGGCATGGTATTCATGGCTGCACTCGACGTCACGAAATACGCAGGCGCCTACGAATACCGCGATGAAGCCGTAGCTGGATAACAGCTCGGCAAAACCATAAGGGACCAGCGTAAGGCTAAGCACCGCAATACCCGTCATGGTCTTCGGCAGGCCTCGGGTGGCCGGAAACCTAAAGAACAACTGAGCCATCAGCCAGCCGCTGACGGCACCGACCAGCACGCCGACGATGATTTTGTAGAAGACATCAATAATCAGCCAGCCGAGTAACCATTCCGAAGGTGCCAGTCCGACCAAGGCCACCGCAATCGCCAGGTTGGTGAAGGGGAAAGCCAGTCCGTCATTCAGTCCGGCCTCTGTGGTCAGCGCAAGTCGGGTACTGGAATCATCGGGCTGTCCCGGCGCCGTGGTCTGCACATCGGAGGCCAGTACCGGATCGGTAGGTGAGATTACAGCGCCAAGCAGCAGCGCGGCCGCCGGCATCAATCCTGCTAGCCACCATCCCAACCACGCAGCAAAGGCAATGCTCAGCGGCATCGTAACCGCGAGTAGCCGCCAACTGACCGTCCAGGTCGTGCGGGCGAACGGGCGGTTAATCTTCAGTCCGGCCGAGGTAAGCGCGATAATCACCCCCAACTCGGTCAATCGTTTTGGCCACCATGCATCGTCGACCAAATCGGGCAGGGTTGGTGCCCACGGCAACAGAAACAGGAGCGCGCCGGTGGCCATGTAGACAAGGGGCGCAGTAACCATTAACCGGTCCGAGACGAGCCGGGGCAGGATGACCGCTATCAAGACGATCAAGCCGAGAACCAGTAGGCCCACATCATACAACTCGACGGTAAACAAACCTGGATCATTGAATTCGATAAGTTGCTGCGCCTTGTAGGGCGAATTGGTGTATGTAAAGGAGAGCTGAGTCATATTCTTCTTAAGTAGATCTCCACCTTCTTGCCGTTGAATCCCTGAGGGTCTCTGACGATGAGCCGCTTGTTCGTGAAGATGGCAGCATCCCGAAACGTCTTGTATGCGGCAATCGCTGTCTCGCCCGACACGAGCAGATCGGTCACGTCTCCCGAAATTGGACACTCGGACACAAGTGTCCACCCTAGGATCGCGTTTGTTTCAGCCATGAAATCCCCCCTGGGCTGGTTAACCTATGTTTCTGTTATTAATATAATAATTTAGTTCAAAAAAACTTTTATCTATTGATTTTTTTGCTGTATCTATAATTACTCTATCTTCTTTCCATTCATGATATTCTCGGTCTACAACTTCTTGCCAACTTGGAAGAGCGAAGTTTGGAATGTTTGAGGATCTTGATTCAACCCTTTGCTTATGAATTTTATGATTAGAGCAAATAATTTCGATGTTCATGAAAGCTGCATCTGCTGAACATGCAACCTCTTGCCATTCATCCCTTGTGAGTTGAATTGGGTTGCAGGAGTCTGCAATTACGCTATTACCAATTTGTAGATTGTCTTTTGCTACTCTGTAAGATAATCGGTAGCCTTCACCTTGGACATTTAAAGAACATAAATCTCTTAAGGCTTGTTCTATCGTGTCGATGCTTAAATAGGTGGCGTTTGTATAGCTAGCCAGCATTTTAGCCAACGTCGATTTTCCAACACCTGGAAGACCAGAGAATACGTATAAAGTTGGCCTTGTTTTCATTTCAATAGGTTAACGCCCGCATTTGCGGCTGGTTTGGAGCGCAGCGGAAACCAGTCCGACAACATGCGATTGTTATGTTTGAAGCCACTTATACATGACCAATGCATCTACAAGCCCTTTTTCTGGGTGATTAAACGCTTTGGGGAGCCTGCCGACCGTCTCAAACCCGAGCTTGCGCCACAAACGAACCGCCCCTTCATTGCTTGACGCTACGAAATTGAACTGCATTGCTGCGTAACCAAGTTCTAATGCAACTTTTTGCGAATGTTCGCACATGGTTGTTGCTATACCCCGACCTCTTGTTTTCGAAGAAACCATATAGCCACAGTTACAAACATGACTTCCCGGCCCGGCTTGATTTGTTTTCAAATAGTACGTGCCCAGGATTTCACCGCTCTCTTCGAATACAAAGCTCTTACGTGGAGCCTCTATCCATAGTTTCTCTGCCTGATCCATGGTCGTAGCGGGATCATATGCATAGGTTTCGCCAGCTTTAACAATTTCATGGAATATAGGCCAGATTGATTCCCAATCTTCTTTCAATGCCTCTCTAATGTTCATGCTGATTTTTGACACTTGATTTTCGATTCCACCTTTATTTCAACGGATTACTGCAGTCAAAAAAGGTCTTGGCACTACCGCACGGGTTTATCCGCACAGGCTCACACCTCCCGGATCGTCGGCGGCATGGCGACGCCGACCGCCTGGAAGATTTTGCCGCAAACGCTCTTGCTTCTACTCCGGATCGCGAGACGTCTATCGCCTTCTTCGATGGTCACCTGCTGCAGTGCTTTCAGGTCCTGTTTGACATCCGCCCAGCGGACTTCCCGGTATCTGCCCGGATGCGAGAGTATGGCCTCCCGAATCGTCCTGACCCGACGCATGCGGGTGCCCAGGATGTTAAGGGATGGTATTTTCCGGATCCGCCAACGTCTTCAGGGTATCCGCACTGATCATCCCGCGATCGGCGACAATGCAGAGACGGCCGATGTTGAAACGGTTTCGCAGTCTCGCCACAATCGGCAGCAGCGTCTTGACGTCGGTGGTGTTGCCGGGCCACATCTCGCAGCAGATCGGCTGCCCCTTGTCATCAGGGAACGAATCAGGGTCTCGACCCGGCCCTTGTCATGCAGATGGTCCATACGACGCAATGTGGCAATCACGCGTTGTCTGACCCTACCGGTCCCTTTGCGATTTTCGACAATCTGCAGGTATTGATATCTGCCGGACTTTTTGATGCGTGCAAACATGGGAGCCTCCATTCTCAGCGTCACTCCCATGATAGCTGCTTGAAAACCATGCATCAAGCATAAAAGCGCGATTCTGTGGCACTACCTTTTTCGGACTTTTCAAAAAGCGGTATCGTGATTTCAGGGTGTTATGTTCATTGAACGATCGCTCACTGTTAAAGATTAGTTTAAAGATTCCTTCATCGGCAGAAACGGAGTGCTGCGGAGTTTCTGTCCGGGTGTAGGGCAAGTTTCTACCGCTCCCTTCCTTCCCGAATAATATCCACTATTTCTTGTGTGGTAATTTTTGCTTTAATTGAAGGCACATCCAATGGGGAAGAAACGACTTTTTCCGGAACCAGCGCAAAGGTTCTGCCGTCCTTCCTTCGGATTAGTACTTTTCCCGTGTTTTCTGCCTGCTCAAGAAGCATGGCAAGTTTTTGTCGTGCTTCAGAATATGTAAAAACCTGCATTCTAAACCTCCAGAGTTTCAACATTAAAATTTGAGGCAGATGCGATCAGCTTTCTATCCAATGTCAATAACGGAGCCTTATATCAACCCGGCAATTAAAAAACCGAACATACTGCATAGTGAATTTTAGGATGCTTGAAGTACTTCATCACTCGATTCGGCAGTTTTTGAAGCTTCCGCAAGTGTGATATCGCTTTTTTCTTCAACTGCTTTTTAGTTCTTGCCGGCACG
>NZ_JBFXGG010000024.1:0-42787 GCF_050178255.1 Desulfococcus sp.
CGGCCAGACGGTTTTTGATCCGTTTCTGAACCCACGACACCAAGGGGTTCATCATATACGCCAGCAACAGCGCGACGGCAAAGGGGATCAGGGCATCGCTCAGATAGTTGAGGAGCCAGATAATCCCCCAGAGAAACCCCATGGAGATGAGCGCGCGAACGACGCGATCGAAGGTGTAGGGGCGGTGGTTCAATGCCATGATGTCATGATGCCCCTCGAAAAATAATGGACCACTGCGAGATGAACCGCATCCACCGATGTTCAGAGCCCCAGAACGTGCTTGATGTCCGATAGGACTTTCTGCTCGGGCACATCCAATTCCAGATCTACCGAGGCGATGCTGTTGGCGATCTCAAAGGCCTCGATCCGGTCGTTGGTCTCCGGAAGCAGCGTCGCCAGGGTCTGTATCGCAAGCTCCGGATCCTTCTCCAGGACGGCCGACTGCTGCTTGACGAGCCATTTGAGCCGATCGGGCGCAAGGTCCATCAGGCGGTCGTTAACCCGCATGATCCGGGTTGCCGCGGCATATTGTCGACGGTCCGTCGCCTTGTTGGCCCCGGCCACCGCCAGGATGATCCGAACCACCGCCTCGGCAAATCCTCCCCGTTCCATGACCTGCAGCCAGAGTTCCCGACGGATTGCAGCCTCTTCAGCCGACCGTTCCCGGACAAGTTCACGCCCGGACTCGCTGTGTGTTTCGGGAAAAAGGGTTTTCATCCAGACATTGTCGTAGATCGCGCGAAACAGTGTTTCCTGGGCCGTGTCCCGAATGTCGCGCCAACAATCGAGAAAGATCTTCGTCGACTCCGACACGTACCGTTCCCACACCACAAACGGATTTTCAGGGGCCGTCGGTTGGCGGTTCGCCTTGACCTGAGGTGCCAGACGAGCGGCGATGCCCATCATGGGGTTCAGGTCGGAAAAGATATAACGCTGCACCCTGAGGGGGTGGAGTTGGCGAATGACCTCGGCCGTCCATTCGTCAACGACGAGACGGACCCACGGACTTACGAAGGTTCGATAGAGCCTGTCGTTGAAACGGGAGACGGCGGCCACCGGTCGGAAAGCCGCCTCTTCCGCCAGTCCGTCGTCCAGGGCCAGGATGTCGGCCATGCCCCGCTCGACGAATTCCACGTTGAAGCCGTTGGATTCGCCCCCGGACGGTTTTTCCGTGATGATCATCTCATAAAGCCCCGGTCTGAGATAGTCGAGCATTTCCAGGGTGCCGATGATTTCGCGATGCTCTTTTTTGGCGACGCTGCCGGACACGAAGATTCCCAGATGTCCAATGCGCTCGTGAACGACATAGACGATCACCTGGCCGTTCCGCCTGATCTCGTCCACCGAGCCGTAAACCTTGACGATCCAGTTCAGGGCCTGCTGGGGCGGGGTAATGTTGTCTCCCTGGGACGCGAAAACGACGATGGGGTCCCTGAGGTTCTTGAGATGAATGGCCTTACCCTCCTGGAGCCTGAGATACCCCTGCTCCAGTTCGTTCCCCACGAAAAGACTGTCCACGATGAAATGGATCTCCTCCGCATTCATCTTGAAAAAGCCGCCCCACCACTTTTCGAAATTCAGATATCGCTCCGCCTCCGTATCCACATTGGCCCAGACGTTGTACTGCTTGGTCCAGATGGTGTTGGCGGGATTGAGGTCCTCGAACCCCGCCACCAGACTCGCCCCGTCGAATTTGCCGTTGCCGAGATCGCTCCAGAGAGATGTCAGCCAGACACCGCCCGTAAGCCCTCCCTTGTAACGCATGGGGTTGGCCCCTTCCACGCCGCCCCAATAGGAAAGCGGAGAGCCGTTGAAGACCAGCGGCCCGGTGACATCGGGTCGGTCCGCCCCGATCAGGGCGGCGGCCCAGCCCGCCTGACAATTGCCGATCACGGCGGGTTTTTCCGCCTCGGGATGTCGGCGGGCCACCTCTTCCAGGAAACGCACCTCGGCCGCCTGAACGTCGGCAAGGGTCTGGCCCGGAGCAGGGTCGGTAAAAAACAGAATGAAATAGACGGGATGCCCCTGATTCAAGGCCATGCCGATCTGGGAATCGATCTTGGAGCCCCCGATCCCCGGACCATGGCCGGCGCGCGGGTCGATGATCACAATGGGCCGCCGTTTGTTGGCGGATCGGTGTTCTCCGGACGGTGGTTTCCGCCGATCGCCCTGGGCAGGCGCCGCGCTTCCGGTTTCGTCGGCGTGCCGGCGGTCGCGGATCCGAACAATGGCATAGTTGACCGGCCTGGGCAGCGTCCTGCCGTCCAGAACCCAGTCGTAGTCGAACACGAGCACCGGCGGCTGTCCGGCCCTGACATGTTCCATATAGAGGTTTCCTCGTTGGCGAAGGATCTCCGCAAACAGGATGCCGCGCTGTATGAAATCGGTCTGATAGGCAAAGGCCGCCTCAACCCATTCCGGCATCGCGGTTAAAAAAGAAGGCCATGCAGTTATATCATCAGCCCCGTTTACGTGCTTCATCAAAATTCTCCTTTTGTATTCTGTCGTCACCCACCCGTCGTCAGCGGGAATGCATGTCTCCCGTGGCCATGAAGCGCTCGTGGAAACCAAAGGCTTCGGCCAGTATATGGGGTTCATGCCCGCCGGCACCGCGAACGGCCCGTTGGTAGTAATCCCAGAGCAGATCGCGATAATCCGGATGAGCGCATTTCCTGATCACCGCCTCCGCTACCTGACGGGGTGCCAGGGGTCGGGTGTCCACCAGACCGTGCTCGGTTACGATCACATCCACCGAGTGTTCATTGTGATCCACATGGGAAACCATCGGGACAACGGCGGAGATCTTGCCGCCTTTGGCCGTGCTGGGGGTGACGACAAACGACAGCGCCCCGTTTCTGAGAAAGTCCCCCGAACCGCCGATGCCGTTCATCAGGTGGGACCCCATGACATGGGTGGAGTTGACGTGGCCGTAAATGTCGACTTCGATGGCCGTGTTGATGGCGATCACCCCCAACCGCCGCACCACCTCGGGTGAATTGGAAATCTCCACCGGACGAAGAACGATCTTTTCCTTGTACCGATAGAGTTCGTTGAAAAACCGGGTCCGCGCCTTGTGGGAAAGGGTCATGGCCGACCCCGAGGCCGCCCGGACCTTGCCCATGTCGATGAGATCGAGGACGGCGTCCTGGAGCACCTCGGAATAGATGTCGATGGTGTGGAAGAAATCGTTTTCGAGAAATCCGCTCAACACCGCGTTTGCGACATCCCCGACCCCGGACTGCCACGGCAGAAACGACGGCATACGGTCCCGCTTGATTTCGTGCTCGACGAAATCAAGGATGTGCTCCGCAATCCGCCGTGAAACGGTGTCAGGCTCGGTGAAGACCGCGCAGCTGTCCTCTTCGCGGCTGAAGAGAATCGCCGTCACCTTTTGAGGGTCCATCTCGATGAACGGTTTCCCGATACGGTCGCCCGACCGGTAAATCGGGATGGGCATTCGGTACGGCGGGTCCTCAGGAATGAAGATATCGTGGATGCCCTCCAAGTCCGGGGTCTCGGAGGAAATCTCGATGATGATCTTTTCCGCCTCCCGGACATAGGTGGGGGTGTTTCCCACGGACATGGTGGGGATCAGGTGCCCCTTCCGGGTGATGGCGACAGCCTCAACGACGGCTACGTGAGCCCGCCCCCAGCCGCCGTCCCGGACCTGCGACGAAAGGCGGGAGAGGTGATCATCCTTGAAGCGGATCTCGTCGGCGTTGATCCGATTCCGCATGGTCCGGTTGCTCATGTAGGGCCGGCGCCAGCTCACAAGACCGGCCTCGGCGAGGACGCCGTCGACGGCGTCGCCGGTGGAGGCCCCGGCAAAGAGGTTGATCCTGAAGCGTTCTCCCTTTTCCGCCCGTCGCACCAGGGCCTGAGGGATCAATTTGGGATACCCGGCCGTAAAACCCGAAATAAACACATTTGTCCCGTTTTGAATGTGAACACACGCCGCATCCGCATCGGTAATCTTGTCCATGAGCGGCTTGAAGCGAATCCGATCCCTCAACATGACATCCTCCCGCAATATTAATCGACCCTCGGAAACATCGCCTGCGGTTGTCAAAACCGCCTGCAATTGTTATGAGTGTACATTTTAGTTTCGACGCTCATGAGCCGGTGCTGCAAGGGGGACGCATTGCGCCCCGCAGGGTTGCATCAGGGATTCAGGCTCAAGGGATGCGCTCGCGATCGACGGATCTTTTATCTTCCTTCGGTCCCACGCCCTCAGTCTTCCACCGCTTTCCGGTCAACATCATGAAAGTCGGAAATTGATATGATCAGAAAAGGAGAGCACATCATGACAGTGACCCAGCGACGACGGCCGGTGCCGCTGCTGCCGACGACGATATTCCTTCTGTTTCTCTTTGCCGCTCCCATAGGCTCGGAGGAGATTCAGTTTTCCCGGGGTCAGGCCCTGTATATCCCGGTCTATTCCCACATCTTCATCGGGAACCGGGAAATGTCTTTCAACCTGTCCGCCAACCTGAGCATCCGGAATACGGACCCCGACCAGTCACTCACCATCACATCGGTACGATACTATGATTCGGATGGCAAGCTGGTCAAGGAGTATCTGGCCGACCCCAAACCCCTCAAGCCCATGGGATCGGCCTACTTCTTCATCCCCGCTTCGGACACCAGCGGCGGCTGGGGAGCAAATTTCATCGTCACCTGGTCATCCAGGATCGCCGTCAATACGCCGATCATCGAATGCGTCATGACCGGTATAAAAGGGAGCCATTCACTCTCCTTCATCACCCGGGGCAAGCCGATACGGGAAAACACGCCCTGAGAACCGCGGGGCCGGTTCGTCAGGGCAGCCGTTCCACCCAGGAGGCGTCTCCAAACCAGGTTTCCTTCAACGCATCCAGTTGACCGGTGCCCTGATAGATGCCGAGAAAATTTTCCGTCCAGTTGACGAAAAGCGGATCCCCTTTGGGCAGGGCGATACCCAGCGGCTCGAACGACAGTGGCCGGATCGTCGAGATGAGACCGTTGTCGGGATACCGGAAGACGGAGATGATACAGACGGGATAATCGGCAATCAGGGCCTTTACCGTATCCTTCAGGACCATGTCCACCGCCTCGTCGTAATCCCGGGCGGGGACAACGACGGCCTCGGGCATGAACGACGCGACAAACTCCTGGCTCGTCGACCCCTCGAGGACGGTCAATGTCATCCCCGGCATATTGAGCTCCGAGGCGTCCTCGATGTCGGCAATGGTTTCCAGCTTGGTCAGCACGGATTTTCCGGAGATGAAATAGGGGCCGACAAAAGCGTGGCGCAGGTTTCGTTCGGGCGTCATGGTAAGTCCTGAGATCACCATATCCACGTTGCCGGCTGCCAGTGCCGGCAGAAGTTCGGCAAACGGCATGGTCCGGACCTTGAGAGGAACGCCCAGGTCATCCGCCATGGCCTGCGCAAGATCGACGTCAAAGCCGATAAGTTGCCCGTCCCGAGTGGTCATGCTGAAGGGTGGTTGGTTTCCCGAGGTTCCAAGAACCAGTTCCTGCTTCCGCAGAATGTTATCGATCGTCGGGGCGGCCGAATAAGACATGTTGGCACATGCGGACAACAGGACCGATACCAGGAGCAACAGCATCAGCAACGCAAATTTTTTCATAGCGACTCTCCGAATCTAAAAGGGGTTATAGGTGACGATTCCGCAAAAAAAGACTGTCGGCGAACCCGTATGACGATTCCGCTACGAAGGCGGCAAGTCTTCGTCAAGGCCTCTGCCGGAAGGGTGCCGGTCTTCAGGGACCCGGGCGTCGCCGCTGCCGCCTTTTTCGGGGGGTTCATGGAGCGTGTGACTTACCGGTTCAATATGCTGCGACGTCTTGAATATCTTCTCTAAAATCGCCTTTGTCACCATGTAGGTGGGCCGGACCCCTTCATCCCCCATGTCGCCGGCGGCAAGGGTCTGCCCGCTGATCAGAGGATTGTCCGAGGCGTAATAGGCGTATCGGACCTTGACATCCCTGTGGATATGCCCCTTGATAACGGCGGCGCTGATGGCCCGCTGATAATGGCCGCCCTCCATCTCGAGCCCCACCGTGTTCCAGCTCGACTGGAAGCGCCTCAGCATGTCCCGGTTCTGGAGAGAGGTCCCCAGAACCGTGACCATCGGACCGACATAGATGTCGATATCGTCGTCAAAATCCTCGGGCGTGAGATCGTTCTGAAAGATATAGTTGTCGGAGGTGCCTTCGATCACATGGGCCGTGGCCAGCATAATGTCGCCCTTGCTCCCGGAAAGGATCCCGGCTTTTCCCATTATTGAAATCGAGGCCACCGGCATCGGGCGTTCGTGGCTGTTGTCCGAATAGGGGTCCAGAAGGCAGTCCATGACCTCGAAGGCCTGGGCACCGAAGGCGTAGTCCATGACCAACAGCACCGGTTTTTGAGGATTACCGGCCGGATCAATGGAAAGCTCCGGATGAAACGGCAACCCCTGCAGCCGATCCGTATCGATGATCTGGCAGTCGATATGGCTGCCGGATTGGTCGTGAATCTCGCACATGCCGCAATCCCGGGCAAAGCCCCGGATCTGATCGCTCTCATCACGGATCTTCATGATGAAATCGTAGAGCCCCAGCCTTTTCACGTCCTCATCCGCCTCTTTGAAAGCATATCCGTACAACAGATTGACCGTACTGTGAAGATTGGCGCTGATCACATGAACAGGCCGGTCCTGGAGCCCCAGCGCCGTCATTGTCGCTCTGATGTCGTCGGCCCACTGCTGCCCGTATCTCTGGTGGCCGATGATGTTCATCAGTGACGGAGTAAAGTATATGACCAGAGACTCCTCTCTGGATCCTTCCTTCGCGGCGATGGTGTTCCCGAGATGGTAGATCAAAGAAAAGAAGGATTCTTTCCACTTGGAAAGCTGCTTGTTCCTTTCAAAATGTTCATAGGACTGGCGGGTCTCACGGTAGGATCGCCCCAGGATGATGCTCAGATTCCAGATGGCCTGGTCCAATTCCCTGCCGCTCAGGCTGACGGCGCTTTGGCGAAACCGCTGGACGATCTTTTCCAGGTCGTTCCATTCAATGGTGATGTTGCCCGCCTCGTCCGTCATCCGGGCATGAATCTTTCGGGCTTCGATGTTCAGAAAGGTGAGATGGGTCAGAATATCGTAGATTTCACTCAGCCCGCGGGTAACGGCGAAGCAGAACTCCTTTTCGCTGATGCGGTAGCAGGTGCGCCGCCGCTTCAGGGGCTGCACGACCTCGAAGGTGCTGTCGCCGATCTCCTCCTCTTCCGTGAGGATGATACGCGTGCACTTTTCGATGCCCCGCGGCAGACGGTCGACCACATACTCGAGGCCCTTCAGCTCGGTGATCCTGGGGTTGTTCATGCTGCCGTATATTTCAGGGCTCAGACTGATCAGACATTCGGCCAGTTGCTGCCCCATTTTCTCGGAGGGCATGTAATAGCCTCTCAGCGCCAGGGCATGGGCGATGGTCTTGAAGGATCGGATCGCCATGCGGGCCTTCTGGGCCCGGGTCAAATCCTGCATGCAGATTTCTCCCGATGGGGTTTCAAAAAAAGTCTCGTTCAGCTGCCCCGCCGCATCGCCTTGAAGGCGTTGATCAGGCCGTTGGTGGAGCTGTCGTGAACGGTCACGACCCGATCTTCCGTCAGCTCAGGCAGGATCTTCCGAGCCAACTGCTTCCCCAGTTCCACGCCCCATTGGTCGAAGCTGAATATGTTCCAGACGACGCCCTGAACGAAGATCTTATGCTCGTACATGGCGATAAGGCTGCCGAGCACCCGGGGCGTCAACTTCCGAAACAGGATCGAATTCGTGGGACGGTTGCCGGTGAAGACCTTGTGGGGGCGGATCCGCTCGATCTCGTTATCGCTCATGCCGGCCGCCGTCAGCTCCGCCGTCACCTCGGCAGGGGTCTTGCCGTTCATCAGCGCCTCGGTCTGGGCAAAAAAGTTGGAGAGCAGAATAGCGTGATGATCGCCCACGGGGTTGTGGCTCACGGCCGGCGCCAGGAAATCCGCGGGAATCATCTGGGTTCCCTGATGGATGAGCTGGTAAAAGGCATGTTGGCCGTTGGTGCCCGGCTCTCCCCAGATGACGGGGCCGGTGGCGTAATCGACGGGACGACCGTTCCGATCGACGGATTTGCCGTTGCTTTCCATGTTGCCCTGCTGGAAGTAGGCTGGAAATCGATGCATGTACTGGTCGTAGGGCAGGATCACCTCGCTGCGGGCGCCGAAGAAATTGGTGTACCAAACGCCGATCATGGCCAGAATGACCGGGATGTTTTCCCCAAGGGGGACGGCCTTGAAATGACGGTCCATCTCGAAGGCCCCCTCCAGAAGCTCCACAAAGCGCTCGTAACCGACATAGCATGCAATGGAAAGCCCAATGGCCGACCAGAGAGAGTAGCGTCCGCCGACCCAGTCCCAGAAACCGAACATGTTCTCCTGGTGAATGCCGAAGTCCGTCACTGCGGCAACGTTGGTGGAGATGGCCACGAAATGCCGGGATACGGCGTCACGAGTGCCGGTCCGCTCCAGGAACCATCCCCGGGCGGTGAAGGCGTTGGTCATGGTCTCCTGGGTGGTGAAGGTTTTGGAGGCGATCATGAAGAGAACGGTTTCGGGGTTGAGTCCCTTCAGGGTTTCGGCGATGTGGGTGCCGTCCACGTTGGAAACGAAATGGACCGAAAGCCCTTCCCGGGCATAAGGCTTCAGGCATTCGGTGACCATGACCGGACCCAGATCCGATCCACCGATGCCGATGTTGACGATATCGGTAATGCGTTTTCCGGTGTATCCCCGCCACTCTCCGGAAAAGATCTTTTCGGAGAAGGACGCCATTTTCGCGAGGACGCCGTTGACCTCGGGCATGACGTCCTTACCGTCGACCACCACGGGCCGGTTCTCGCGGTTCCGGAGGGCCGTATGCAACACGGCCCGCCCCTCGGTCTCGTTGATGGGTGCGCCCGCAAACATGTCGGCGACGGCCTCCGGAACGCCGGTCTCCTCGGCCAGTTGCATCAGAAGCCGAAGGGTCTCCGCCGTGATGATGTTTTTGGAGTAGTCGACGAGGATGTCGCCGAACCGAATGGAAAACCGGGAAAACCGCTCCGGATCCTGCTCGAAAAGCGTCCGCAGGTGGAGCTGCCTTGCCTCCGGATAGTGGGCGCCAAGGGCTTCCCATGCCCGGGTCTGCCGTGGGTCGATCTTTTTCAGCATAAAAGAAGATCCTTTGTTTCCGGGCTGTCGTACGCACCATACCCGGCATCATGAAACGGTTTGCCGAACCCGTTCAACCGCCGCAGGTTTCGGACTGAGATTTAATGGCCAGAAGCAGCTTTCGGGTCAGATGATGAAGTTTGGTGGGCACCCGAACCAGGCGGCTGATCCAGAGCATCAGGCCGCGAAAGCGCTCGACGCTGGTAAGAATCACCCGACCGTCCCGCTCCTCGAAGATAAAGCGGTGCTCGGCATGGACGCCCAGACGGCTTCCAGCCCAGACGACCTCCTTTTCCGGCTCGCACTTGACGATCTCAGGTGCGATCTTGAGGGGAATGCGGTAAGGCCTCAGGGTGAATGTAAAACAGGTGCCGGGGGCCATCCCGTCGCCCTCGATAAGGCAGCAGTTTTCACACACCGTGTTCCAGTGCTCCCACTCCTCCATCCGGGAAAAGACCCGCCAGACGACCGAAAGGGGCGCATGGATTTCGATGGATTCCTCGATGATCATGTCAGTCCCTCGCAATGCCATTCTTTATGGCAGATTTGAGGAGCGGGATCAATACCGTTATTCACGCGATGTTGGGCTTTCAGGCGCCGGTGAAGTCAGGGAGAAGTCACGCCCCACGCAATTGCATCAAGGATTCAGGCCTAAGGGGATGCGGCCGCAGCAATCGTCGCGGTTGTTCCCTTCAGCCGCTTCTCAGTCACCATCACGAAAGTCGAAAAAGCGTTAATGGTTGATATTAACACCTGTTCAAACCTGAACACATTTTTGGTGTCGATAAAAACGTATCCCTTTAATAATCAAAATATTGTATGAGAATATAGAGAGTGGCATCAAATTTGCTGACGGTATATCCGAACAAAAGACCCTATACCCTATTTCCGAAACCTTATCGGTAAACAAGGCGCTTATGAGCAACAAAATATCGCGACGATCCTTTCTCAAAGGAACCGTTGCCGCGGCAACCGTATCGACGGTCGGATCCTTTTCCCTGCCGTCGGCCGTCAGGGGCGCGACCCCCGATGAGTTGGCAACCCTTATCGATATCCGGAAATGCATCGGGTGCGAGGCGTGTGTCGAAGCCTGTCGGGATGCCAACAGCGCTGCGTTTCCGGAACCTCGAAAGCCGTTCCCGAAAATGGTTCCCGGCAGCGTCAGGATCGAAGACTGGTCCGAAAACCGCGAGGTAAGAGACCGGCTGACGCCCTACAACTGGCTTTTTATCCAGACGGCGGAGGTGACGGTAAACGGCGAGACGACCACCCTCACGATTCCTCGGCGCTGCATGCACTGCCAGAACCCGCCGTGCGCGAATCTCTGCCCATGGGGGGCCGCCCGGAAGCTCAAAAACGGCACCACGGTGATTGCGCCGGACATCTGCCTCGGCGGGAAGAAATGTCAGGTCGTCTGTCCGTGGAACATTCCCCAACGGCAGACGGGCGTCGGCCTCTACCTCGATCTCCTGCCGGCCTATGCCGGAAACGGCGTCATGTACAAATGCCATCGCTGCCACCAACGGATGGCCGAAGGCGAGATGCCGGCCTGCATCACGGCATGTCCGGAGGACGTTCAGAAAATCGGACCGCGGGCCGATATCGTCCGGGAGGCTCGGGCCATTGCCCGGGAGATCAACGGGTATGTATACGGGGAGGCGGAAAACGGCGGCACCAACACCCTGTATGTCTCCCCGGTACCCTTTGCAGAATTGAACCGGGCCTTACAGCAGGGACCTGGAAAACCCCATTTTGAAGCGGTCCCCGACATGATGGCCGATGCCGACCACCTGGCCGGGGCTATGCTCGTCGCCCCGCTGGCAGGGGTTGCAGGCGCTTTGCTCAAATTTTTCGGCAAAGGGAAAAACCCTCCTGCCTCGAAAGATCCCTCGACAGAAATCCGCGCGTCACGGAATGACGCACATGCGACGCCCGAGGAGCACTGAACATGGCGATAAACAACTACAAATGCCGGATATGCCATCAATATTTTGAAATTCGGACGGCAGATGACAATGCAGTTCCAGACATCGCCTGCCCCAAATGCCGGAGCAGAGAGGTCGAAAAAGTCGAGAAAAAGACAGGCATTTCGACCACCCTGTTCCCCGCCCTCGGCGGACGCTTCACCTGAGCCCGCTGAGCACCGGCGGCGGTCGCCGCCCGGAACCGTTTTCATCCAAGGAATCATCTTCATGAGGTACCACCGCATCAAAGCCATATACATAACCATGCTGTTCTTTATGGGTCTCACGGGTCTCGCCCAGATGCCCATCTTCAAACGCTACCATATCGCCGACATCCCCGGCCTGGGGTGGTTGGCGGACTTCTACCTGACCCACCGCCTCCACTACCTCGGGGCGATTCTTCTGCTGGCCTTCTTCGCCTATATCGGCCTGGACTATTTGCTTGAGCGACGAAAACGATACCGTTTGACAGGCGCCGCCCGAGTCCGCCTGATCCTGATTTGCTGCATCACCACCACCGGGGTTTTCCGGGTGCTCAAGAACCTGCCCGATGTCGGCTTTTCACCCGGTTTCACGCTGTTCATCGACATCGCCCACCTGTCCTCCATGATGGGCCTGGTGCTTGCAGGAAGCGTTTTCCTGGTGATGAAACAGGTATGGATTGCTCCGCGGGCCTGACCCCCTTGCCGACAAGGGAAAATTTCAGGCTTGCATTTTAGCGATAATCCTGTATGAAGAACAAAATCTGTTCTCACGTTTGTTGCCGGTGCCCTCTTTTTCGAGGGATAATAGGGAACACGGTGAAATTCCGTGACGCTGGACCAGCGCTGTAAGCGGGAACCGAGGCTGCAAAATGTCACTGATCCGAGAGGATCGGGAAGGCGCGGCCGAGGGTAGGAACGTTCAGATAACGATTTACGATAAGGCTGATCGAAACCGTTGTCCGGGCGTCTGATGATCCGCAAGTCAGAAGACCTGCCGCAACAACCACACGGTATATCGTCCACAAAACCGTGTCACAGGGTGTTTCCCTGTGACACGGTTTTTTTTTTGAGGAAAACACCAGATTGATGGGAGCACACAAATGAAGACACAGATCGAACTGGCCAGAGAAGGGGTCGTGACCCCACAGATGGAGATTGTCGCCCGAAATGAAAACAGCGAACCCGGAGATATCCGGCGACAGGTGGCCCTGGGCGAGGTCGTCATCGCCCACCACCCTCAGCGAAAGCACCAGCGGGTGGTGGGGATCGGATCGGGCTTGAGAACCAAAGTGAACGGTTCCATCGGCACATCCTCGGATATCTGCGACATCGACCTGGAAGTCAAAAAAGCCCGGGCGGTCCAGGAAGAAGGTGCCGACACCCTGATGGAGCTGTCGGCCGGCGGCGATCTCGACGCGGTACGCCGGGCCGTCCTGGCCGATTGCGATCTGCCGGTGGGCAACGTTCCCCTTTACCAGGCCTTCTGCGAGGCGGCCCGTAAGTACCGGAATCCCAACAAGCTGGACCCCGAATATCTCTTCGAACTCATCGAACGGCAGCTGGCCGACGGCATCTCCTTCATGGCCATCCACTGCGGTATCAA
The DNA here is from genome assembly GCF_050178255.1 of Desulfococcus sp. NCBI lineage: Bacteria > Pseudomonadati > Thermodesulfobacteriota > Desulfobacteria > Desulfobacterales > Desulfococcaceae > Desulfococcus > Desulfococcus sp. Next base: position 12,778 of record NZ_JBFXGG010000024.1, read on the forward strand.
TCAATTCAGTATCGAACGTCTCAAAAAACAGGGCTTCCGATACGGCGGGCTGGTTTCCAAGGGCGGCACCTTCATGGTCTCGTGGATGGAATACAACCAGAAGGAAAACCCCCTCTACGAGCAATTCGACCGGGTCTGCGCCCTGATGAAAAAGTACGACGCCGTCCTCTCCCTGGGCAACGGGATCCGGGCCGGCGCCATCCACGACAGCCACGACCGGGCCCAGATGGCGGAGATGATCATCAACTGCGAACTGGCCGAGCTGGGACGCGAGATGGGCTGTCAGATGATGGTCGAGGGACCGGGGCATGTGCCCCTGGACGAGATCGCGGGCAACATCATGCTGGAAAAACGGATGAGCGGCAACGCACCCTACTATGTCCTGGGACCACTGCCCGCCGACTGCGGGGCCGGCTACGACCACGTCACCGCGGCCATCGGAGCGGCAAACGCCGCCCGGCACGGCGCCGATCTTATATGTTACATCACCCCGGCCGAGCATCTGGCCCTGCCCAACGAGGCCGACGTCCGGGAAGGGGTCCGGATCACGCGCCTGGCGGTCCACATCGGCGACGTTGCCAAATACCCCAAACGCCGGGAGCAGGAGAAGCAGGTCTCCCTGGCCCGTCGGGACACCCGCTGGGAAGATCAGCTCAGGTTGCTGATGTTCCCGGACCGCGCCGAGGAGATTCGAAAAAGCCGGAGTCCGGAAAACGAAAAAACCTGCACCATGTGCGGGAATTTCTGCGCCATGGAACGGGGCCTGTCGCTTTTCGAAAAGGATATCAGGGGAGACAAGATTTCGCTGTCGCTGTGAGAACGACGCCCCGAACACCAACGCTGCACGCCGGTTCCTTTTCCCACAGGATATGCGGATGTGTGATCAACACCACCAATGAAGAACGGAGAAACAGGCATGAGACTACTGGAACATACGATTCAACGCATCACGGCGCCCAACGCCGATGCATACGGCGCCGCCAGAGAGCGGCTCAGAAACCAGGCCCGCCCGGCGGGGAGCCTTGGCATCCTGGAGGAGGTGGGGGCTCGTCTGGCCGGCATTTTCGGTACGATCGACGTTCGTCTCGACAGGAAGATTGTGATCACCTGCGCCGGAGACCATGGGATCTGCGCCGAGGGCGTAAGCCGTTTCCCCCAAAAGGTGACCCCCCAAATGGTCTACAATTTCGTGGGCGGCGGTGCGTCCGTCAGTGTCCTGGCCCGCCATGCCGGAGCGGAAGTCCGGGTGGCGGATCTGGGGGTTGACTGGGATTTCGCGCCGGATTTACCTATTTACCACAAAAAGGTCCGAAAAGGCACGGCCAACTTCGCCGCGGTGCCGGCCATGACACGGGAGGAGGCTGTCCGCAGCATCGAGGCCGGCATCGAAATCGTCGACGAACTGACGGCCGAAGGTCCGGTGCATCTTATCGGCACGGGGGACATGGGCATCGGCAACACCTCGCCCTCCACCGCCATCATCGCGGCCTATTCGAACATTCCCGTGCCGGAGTTGACCGGTCGGGGAACCGGAATCGACGATGACGGACTCCGGAAAAAGATCGCGGCCATCGAAAAGGGTCTCGCGCTGCACCGGCCCGATCCCAAGGACCCTGTGGGCGTCCTCGAAAAGGTCGGCGGGCTTGAGATCGGCGGCCTGGCCGGGCTGGTCATCGGCGCTGCGGCCCACGGCATTCCCGTGGTCTGCGACGGCCTCATCGCCACCGCCGGCGCCCTGATCGCCTGCGAGCTCGCACCGTCGGCCCGGCCCTATCTTTTCGCCGGCCACAACAGCGTAGAGGTCGGCCACCGTTACATGCTCGAACATCTGGGCCTTCAGCCTCTACTTCACCTGGAATTCCGCCTGGGAGAAGGCACCGGCGCCGCCCTGGCCATGACGCTCATGGACGCCGCAACCCGCATCCTGGCCGAAATCAAAACCTTTGCGGAGGTCGGGATCAACGACGCCCAGTAAAGATCGCCTTTCCCGAAGAGCGGATCGCTTCGAACCCCTGAAGGCGGCACCGCGGAGGGATCGCCCCCGCTCCGGACAGCCGGAGCGGGGACAAAAGGAAAGATTGCGGACTAAATATCGAAATAGAGAAAGAATTCATGAGGATGGGGACGCAAATTTACAGCGTTCACCTCCTTGGTGGTCTTGTAGCTGATCCATTTTTCAATGACGTCGGGGGTAAAAACATCACCTTTGAGCAAAAACTCGTGGTCGGCCTTGAGGGCGGCCAGGGCCTCCGGCAGCGAGCCCGGCGCGGAGGGAATTTCCGCCAGCTCTTCCGGCGGCAGGCCATAGATGTCCTTGTCGAGGGGAGACCCGGGATCGATCTTGTTTTCGATGCCGTCCAAGGCCGCCATGAGAACGGCCGAGAAGGCCAGGTAGCCGTTGCAGGACGGATCGGGCGTTCTGAATTCGATGCGCTTGGCCTTTGGCGAAGCTGAATACATGGGAATTCGGACGGCGGCGCTGCGATTCCGACTGGAGTAGGCCAGGTTGACCGGCGCCTCGAATCCGGGCACCAACCGCTTATAGGAATTGGTGGTCGGGTTGGTGAAAGCGCACACCGCCGAACAGTGTTTCAGAATGCCGCCGATGGCCCAGAGGGCTTCCTGGGAGACGCCGGCGTATTTATCACCCGCAAAGAGGGGGGTGCCGTCTTTCCATATGCTGAGATGCGTGTGCATACCGCTCCCATTGTCTTCGAACAGGGGTTTGGGCATGAATGTGACCGTATGACCGTGTTTGTATGCGACGTTCTTGAGAACATACTTGAACCAGACCATCTGATCGCCCATCTGCAGCAGCGGGGCGAACCGCATGTCGATCTCCGACTGACCCGCGGTGGCCACCTCGTGATGCTGACATTCGACGACAATCCCGAGATCCTGAAGGGTCAGCATCATCTCGGAACGGAGGTCCTGGAATTTGTCCATGGGCGGCACGGGAAAGTAGGCCTCCTTGTGGCGAGGTTTATAGGCCTGATTCGGCATTTCGTCGCGACCCGAGTTCCAGATGCCCTCCACTGAGTCGACCTCGTAAAAGGCACTGTTGCTGCGTGATTCGAACTGCACGTTGTCAAAAATGAAAAACTCCGCTTCGGGTCCGATAAAGGCCGTATCTCCAATACCGGTGCTTCTGAGGTAGGCCTCGGCCTTCTGAGCGATATGCCGGGGGTCGCGGCTGTAAGGCTCTCGAGTGATGGGATCGGCAATATTGCCGATGAGCACGAGGGTCGGATCGGCGAAAAAAGGATCCATCCTGGCGGTGGCGGGATCCGGAATGACCAGCATGTCCGATGCATTGATGGGCTGCCAGCCGCGAATACTCGATCCGTCGAAGCCGTAGCCGTCCTCGAAAGTGGAAACATCCAGTTCACTGATGGGCACGGAAAAATGCTGCCACACGCCGGGGAAATCCATAAATCGGATATCAACCACTTTGACCTTGTTTTCCTTTGCCATTGCGATGACGTTTTCAGGTGTCATTGTCATTTACATCTCCTTATTCATGTTCATGGGTATATTGAAATCAACCGATAATGCGCGATCGTTCAGGCTTTCCGTTTCGACTGTCCGAGGCTTCCGACAGGACCGTCATGAGGGCCGTTTCGAGGGCCGCCACCTGTTCGGGGCTGTCCGCCTTCTGGCCGTCGAAGTCCCGGACATAGAAGACATCCACCACCTGATCGGCATTCGTTGCAATCTTCGCCACCCAGACATCCAGGCGACATTTGAACAGTGCATCCGTAATTTTGTACAACAGCCCCGGAAAATCGTAGGTGAAGACCTCGACGATGGTGAAAAAACTGGAGCTTTCATTGTCCACATTCACCCGAGGCGACTTTTCGGGTCGCCAGGGCTTGTCTACGGCATAGGTCTTCATCTTTTCCGATAGCGCCGCCTCGAGATCGAGGCTTCCCAACAACGCCGATTCCAGGTCGGCTTCAGCATGCTCCCATTTCCGGGTTTCATAAAAACTGTCGGGCGGCGGCTTGACCTCGAAAACATCCAGGGCGATATTGTTGCGCCATGTATAGACCTGGGCCGCCAGGATATCCATGCCGTTCAGGGTGAACACACCGGAGATCCGGGCAAAGAGACCGGGGCAATCCCGGGCGCAGATGGTCACGGTCCGGGTCTTGAGACCGATGGATTTCTCTACCGTCCAGACGAAGTGAGCCTTCCCGAGGCGGTTGTAAAGGGCGATATGCCGGGCGATATTCTCCCTGGACGTATTCAGGAGGTACCGCGGCGGCATCATCCGGAACAACGCATCCATCGATTCACGGGTTCCCGGATGTTCCGAAAGGGTCAGTACGTAGTTCCGCTTCTCTTCGATCAGCGCCAAGGCACCTGCGGAGGTCAACTCCCCCTCCCTGAACAGGCTCGAAACGTTCAGGAAAAGCGCCTCGAGCAGCGCGGCGGTCCATCCGCTCCAGGCTTTGGGGCCGGTGGCGACGGAATCCGCCACCGACAGCAAATAGAGCATTTTCAGACGGTCGGTGTCACCAATCCTTCGGGCACAGACGAGGGCGGTCTCCTCGTCCTGTATATCCCGTCGCGTCGCGATCTTGATCAGGAAGAGGTGCTCCCGCACCAGAAAGGCAACGGTCTCGATCATTTCCGGCGGATATCCTCTTTCCGAAAGGATTTCCCGGATCATCTCCGCCCCTTTTTCGGAGTGATTCCCGCTGGACATACCTTTGCCGATATCGTGGAGCAGCCCGGCCCAGATGAGGGCGATGCGCTCCCGACGGGTCAGATCCTCGTAGATCTGCCCGCAAAGGGGCTTGGTGGTGGGATCGTCCGGCGTACCGAATTTTTTGAGCGTCTGCACCGTTCGCAAAAGGTGCCGATGCACCGGGTAGAGATGATACTCATCATATTGAATCCGGTTGACGATCTCATTGAACTGGGGAATAAACGCTTCCAGAAAACCCGTTTCCGACATGGCCTCCAGGACATTGAACTTGATCACCGGTGTCAGGAGGATCTTCTCAAAGGCCGACCGGACAGACTCGGATTCACGAAATCGGCCGTCGACGCAGTAAAGAAACTCCCTGACGAGCCGTCGGGCCTCGATGCTGAGGGGCATCTTGAGACGGGCACTCTCCTCGAAAATCCTCATGAGGATCTCCGACTGTTTGGGGATCATTTTGGAAGACACGAAATTGAGCATCCCATCGACGATCGCGATACCTTCGGCGTTCACTTTTTCAAGAGATTTCAGACTGCGCCGCTTGGCTTTTCCCTTCTCCAATTCGTAGACCACCAGCTGCTGCTGCTGCTTCAGAAAACCCATGTGCCGGTGCAGCACCCCCAGAAAGCGCTCGACGGGCTGCTGTCCGTCCCGGTAAACATACCCCAAATCAGCGGCCAACCGCTCCTGATAGATGAAATAGAGCTGATCGCATTTCCGGCCGGACAGGTAGTGAAGGTGATTCCGTACCTGCCAGATAAATGCCAGTGCCTGGCTCAGCGCCTGGTATTCCTTGTAGGAAAGACAGCCGTGATACTCCAGGTCCCGCGGTTGGGTAAGCTGGTTTCGGATACGGGCCACCCAGAGCATGGTATGGTAATCCCGCAGGCCGCCCTGCCCCTCCTTCAGATTCGGTTCCAGAAGATAAGTGGAGTCGCCGAAACTCTGGTGGCGCTCCTGGTTCCGCTTGACAACCCGTCCGATCACACCGTCCGGATCATCATAGATGACCTTTTCCCGAAACAAATCCAGAAGTTTCGAGTAGAGATGGGACATGCCGCAGATGAACCGGGCATCCAGAAAGGCCGTCAGCGTTTCGATGTCCTCGATGGCCGCGGTGATACACTCATCAAGGGAACGGGTCGCATGACCGACCTCCACACCGATGTCCCACAGGGGATAGATGATCTCCTCGATCAGTGCTGCCGCCGCTTCCGGGACCTCCCGATCGAACAGAATGAGCAGGTCCACATCGGAATGGATGCACTGCTCCTCCCGACCGTATCCACCGAGGGCGACGACGGCATAGGGGTTCCGTCGGATGTCCAGCTTTGGTCCGATCACACTGTTTTCATAGGATGCGCGAAAATACGCGTCGAAGCAACGGGTATAGCGGCGCACAAAATCCGGAACCTCCCCTTTCAGAAAATCCGCAATCAGGAATTTCTGTTGTCGTGCCAACGTGTTCAACGGATTATCGGATTTATGTCTCATATCGACCGCTATCAACCCTCGCTTGAAAGGCGCCTTGCCTTTGTTATCACTATAGCGATTATAAGCAAGTATGACGCCAATTGCTAATAAGTTTTTTTTGCTTTTTATTTCAAAAAGTTAAAATTTAAATGCACTCAAGAAAAAATTAAAGCCATACAATTATGTAATATTTTTCCCGTTTTTATGACAAAAATGTTTTTCCGGGTGCTCAAATCGCGACAGCCGACATCCAATTTAACAGACGGCGCATGCAGGAAGCGGCCCTATTTCAAACCAACTTCTCCTTGACACCCCGTCGGCCGGGATGCTACAAATTGTCGGCATACAAAATACTGTTTCTATTGCAAAACAAACTACCGGATATCATTACGTACATTCAATTACCGATCAGCATAACGGAGGGCTTGGAACATGACAGAAGAAATCTTAGCACCCCTTGCGGGAAAAATCGTCAAAATAAATCTTGAGGTCGGCGCGAAGGTAGAGGAGGACGACGAGGCCCTGATCATCGAGGCCATGAAGATGGAAACCCCGGTCTTCGTCCCGTGCGACGGCACGGTCAAAGAGGTTCGCGTCAAGGAGGGCGACTCGGTGGAGGAGGAAGACGTCCTTGCGATAATCACGTAAATCCGAACGTACATCGATGAAATCTGATCCTACAGGCATAGACGATCCTCCCGCAGATCATTTAGGCCCGATGAAACGGGCGGCCATGGCCGTCCATCCGTCTTTTTCCCGAACATCCAACACCTCGAATCCAATGTCGGCCATCCTGTCGGCCACCTTACGGCGATTTTCCGAGATAATCCCCGAACAGATAAAGATGCCCCCCGCTGAAAGCACCTTCGGGATGTCTTCCAAAAGAAGGAGGATGACCTCGCTCAGGATGTTGGCCGCCACCACGTCAAAGGTTCGGGAGACACCCGCCAGGAGGTCCCCGGCATGAATCTCGGCCGATCCGGGTCCGAACCCGTTTTTGGAGAGATTTTCCCGGGCCACGTCGACGGCAACGCCGTCTTTGTCCACGCCGACCATGAGGCCCGCCCCCAGTTTTCCGGCGGCGATCATAAGAATCCCCGAACCGGTACCCACATCAAGAAAACGTATCCCCGGCGCCAGCCAGGTTTCAAGCAGCCGTATGCAGAGAACGGTGGTAGGGTGGGTTCCGGTGCCGAAGGCCATCCCCGGATCGATCTCAAGTATGATTTCGTCCGGCGATGTCGGGGTGTAGTCGCGCCATGTGGGTTTAACAACAATTTTGTCGGAGATTTTTTCCGGCCGGAAATATGCCTTCCAGGACTCGGCCCAGTCCTCTTCGTCCAGTTCCTGAAAAAGAAGTCTGGTCGTGATTCCGGTCCGCCGACCCAGGACACGCAATCCTTCTTCCAGAGAAGATATCTTTTGCGCACCGTCGGCGTTTCCCGGAAAATAGCCGCTTACGGCATCGACCTCGGGCAAGGGCAGCGCATCCGTTGCCCATCCCTCTTCCGGCGACATGTTCGGACTTTCCACAACCACTCCCTGAAGGCCGAGATCGTAAAAAACGTCTGAAATCAGGTCGGCGCCCAGAACAGCGTCATGGAATTCGAAAACCACTTTAACCTGGGTCCACTTCATTCCGCCCTACCCTTTATCTTCTTCCAAGTCTCCCTGGGAGGATTGAAATATCCATATCCGAGATCCGGAAAAGCCCGCCGGATCCGTCTCAGAGCCTCGCGCATCCCCATAGGAACCCCGTGAACCGCCGCCCGGTTCATGGTCCTCCAGTACTTGACGGGATCATAGTTCAGGTTCCGCCACTGGACATAATGTATCGGATGCGTCCGCCTGAAGGCCAGAAAAGCCGCCACCTCCTCGGGCGTGTCGGTGAATCCCGGGCAGTTCAGGTAATTCAGGGCCACAAACCGGCCGTGCGCCAGCGCGATATCGATGCTTGCCAGAACATCGGTGAAGGCATAACCCCTGGGACGGTAATAGGCGTCGTAGCACGTCTTCCGAACGCTGTTCATGGAGACGCGGATGCTGTCGAGACCGGCGTCGAACAAATCCGCCAGGACGTCCGGAAGACTTGCATTGGTGTTCATGTTGATGGTGCCCCGATCGGTTTCCCTGCGAATCAGGCGAATGGCCGGGGCGATGACATGGGCCGCGAAGAGCGGGTCTCCCTCGCATCCCTGGCCGAAACTGACCACGCTGTTGTCGACCCGTCGAATGTGAGCCAGGGCCACCTCGGCGATCTCCTCGGGAGATGGGGTGAAGTCGATGCGTTCCTGGCTGCAGGACACCCCGTCCTCCGGTTGAAGAGAGATGCATCCCAGGCACCGGGCGTTGCAGGTCCGGGAAGCGGGCAGGGGGGCTTCGTAGCGGCCCAGAAAAAAGTTCTTGCCGGCCGGGCATCCATACTCGAGGGCGCAACGTTCCAGATGCCGGCGAAGGCGGTTTTCAGGCAAAAGCGCCTGCATGCGCCGAACCCCGGCCACAACCTTATCCCGGGGCATTTGTCGGATATCCTGCCGAGGCTCCCGATCAACACGGATGACGGCCGATCGAAATCCCCCGCCGTGCCACCCCACGGCGCCGTAGGAAAAAAGCGGCAGGACATCTCCGGGGTCCCGCTCCCGATAGGCGCTGATATAGGTATTGACGTATCCGGGGGAATTGAAGGCCGCCACGGGATAAATCGGCTCCCCGGGAGCATAGGGGTTCTCGTCAATCATCTCCGGCGCTTCGGCGACGAGATTGAAGACCAACGGCCGCCGGTGGGGGAGGTACATCAACTCTCCACCATGGGGCATGGGAAGGGTGTTCCCGGTGGTGAGCGGAACGACCCTGTCGCCCGCCATACCGGCTGCGGCGTATCCTTCCAACTCGAAGATCTCCCCGGCGGCATCGGCGACCATGGCCGTTACAGGCTTCGCAGGAGGTTTTCCTTTTTTTCGTCGTAACTGTCTCTTCATTCTTTTATTATACCACATCAAGGGCGGCAACACCGGAAAAATCTGAATGGCGCCTTCTGCGATTGTTTATGTGCTGAAAAACAGGCATAATTCAGTTGAAACCAGAGTCCGCTCAGTGATATATGCTTTCCCTATCTTTCGCTTTTCGTTATGTTTGGCCGTAAAACGGCTGGAAACCGAGGGGGAATCCTGCGGGTATGCCCCGCCCCTTCGGGGGGATAACCGCGCCGCTGATCACAACCAGGAATCACGGATGCCGCTGACCGACGCACAACAAAACCTGTTGAGAAGACTACCGGGAATCGACCGCATTCTCGAACAGACCCGTGTTGACCCGTTTTTCGAAGCGGTGCCGAAACCCTTGTTGACCCGAATCTGCAGGGAGGTGGTGGAAGATCTGCGGAAGGCCGTCATCGACGGAAGGCCGCCCGTCGATGAAAACGATATGACCGACGCCGGGATCACGGCCAGGGTCAAGCAGCACCTTGGCCGCACCCTGAAGCCCAACCTGATACCCGTTGTCAATGCCACCGGCGTCGTGGTCCACACCAATCTGGGACGCTCCCTGCTGGCAGATGAGGCCGTGAAAAATGTCGCCCGCATTTCACGCCGGTACACCAATCTCGAGTTCGACCTGGTCAGAGGCACCCGAGGTCTTCGCTACAGCGCCATCGAGGGGATCCTCTGTGAACTCACCGGCGCCGAAGCGGCAATGGCGGTCAACAACAACGCCGCCGCCGTGCTCCTCTGCCTCGATACCCTGGCCCGGGGAAAGGAGGCTGTCGTTTCCCGGGGAGAGCTCGTGGAAATCGGCGGTTCCTTTCGGATACCCGACGTCATGGTCCGCAGCGGTGCCCGGCTCCGGGAGGTGGGCACCACCAACCGGACCCACCTCCGGGACTACGAACAGGCCATCGGCGACGACACCGGGCTTCTGCTCAAGGTTCACACCAGCAATTTCAGCGTGGTGGGATTCACCAAGGCCGTACCCGCCCGAGAACTGGTCGAACTGGGCCACAAACGCGGCATACCGGTCATGGAGGACCTGGGCAGCGGCACCCTCGTCGATCTCTCCGTCTACGGCATGATCAAGGAGCCCACCGTTCAGGAGTCGGTTGCCGCCGGCATCGATGTCGTCACCTTCAGCGGCGACAAGCTCCTCGGCGGTCCTCAGGCGGGACTGATTGTTGGAAAACGGGCGATTCTCGACGCCGTCCGGCAGAACCCTCTGACCCGGGCCCTCAGAATCGACAAGATGACCCTGGCCGCCCTGGAGACCACCCTCCGGATCTATCGAGACCCCAGAAAGGCCGTCCAGGCCATTCCAACGCTCCGGATGCTCATCATCCCGTTGTCGGAGATCCAACAACGGGCCGAGCGTTTTACGGCATTGATGACCGCGAGCCGTTCCGAGCGCCTGCGCCTCTCCATTCTCGATGGGTTCTCCAGGGTCGGCGGGGGCGCTCTTCCGCTTCAGGAACTGCCCACCAGGTGCGTGAGCCTGGCAATCGACGGTATATCCACGGCCGCCATCGAGCGACGGATGCGCAGACACATCCCGCCCGTGATCGGCCGCATCGAAGCCGATCGCTTTATTCTGGACTTCAGAACCGTGGGGGAAGACGACATCGACATTATCGCATCCGCCGTCGGAAACCTGCTGGAAAAATGACCCGAAACACCCGAAAAATCTACACCCGGACCGGACATCGTCAGGCTTTTCTGCTGCATGAAACCAGAGATCTTCAGAAAGCGTCCCGTCCGGCTGAGCGCCGAACAGCCGTCGGCATTCGGGAGCTTTCCGCGAGATTCCCGCACATGTCCGTGGGAAAAGCCCTCATCGAGGCGGCGCTCCATCAACTGGAACCGACGCCCGCCTTCGGCGTCATGCTGATCCGTGTAGACGATTTTTTCGATGTCCAGGATGCCGCCGGCGACGAGGCTGCGATATCCCTGCTCCTGGACGCCGCCGTCGTCGTCGACGAGGTCACCCGGGCCGAGGATGCCCTATGGGGCATGATCGAGCAGGATCTGATCGGCATTTTTCTCCCGGAAAAAACCGAGGACGACTGCAAAAATATCGCCGAAGAAATCCGGCGGATCTTCTCCCTGGTCCGCGAAGCCACATTGACCATGGGTGTCACGGAATACCCCATGGACGAATACGGCCCTATCGACACCCTCAAAAACGCCCGAAAAGCCTTGAACCACGCCCGGCATTACGGCCCCGGCGGCATCGCGGTATTTGATGCGACAAGCCTCAACATCAACGCCGACCGCCTTTTCCAGGAGGGAAACATTCACGGCGCCGCAGAGGAACTCAAAGCCGCCCTCCGGCTGAATCCCGGAGACGCCGACATCCGCAACAGCCTGGGGGTCTGCTACGCCGCCCTGGGGGCGTTCAACCGAGCGCTTCGGGAATTCAGGGCCGCCGTCGGACTATGTCCGGAAAGCATTATGCCCGTTCACAACATCGGTCTTGTGCACGAGATGATGGGAGAGCCCCAAAAAGCGCTCAGACATCTGATCGAAGCCGATCGTCTTCTCGGATCCGACCCGAACGCCGGGGCGGTTTTTGAGCTGCCGTTTCAGATCGGTAGAATTTACCTTCAGGAGGGGCTTCCGGAAAAGGCCGAACCGTATCTGGTCCGGGCTTCGGCCCTCAATCCCGCCTCCGGCGCCGCCTGCCGAAAGCTGGGGGAATGTCTTGCGGCCCGAGGCGACACCAACGGCGCCGTCAGGGCTTTCAGCAACGCCGTCAAACGCAACCCCAACGACGCCGCAGCCCTGTCCGAGTTGGGCATCCTCTTCCACCAGCAGGGTGAAAATCCTGACATCGCCCTTCTGTTCTGCCGGCACAGCGTCGACATCGCGCCCCGAAACGGCCTTTTCCATCAACGCCTGGGCGAGCTCTGCCTTGCCCAGAACCGCCGCGACGAAGCCCTCGTCGCCCTGGAGCGCGCCCATGAACTCGGATGCGATTCCCGGGCGCTGATCGACCGGATCAGGGAATTGAACGCCTGGACGGAACAGACCTCCGGAAAAAAGGAAACCGCATGAAAGAGATGATCCTGGCCAGCCTGAAGGCGAGCCTTCACACCAAAGAAAAAAGCGTCCTTACCCACACGGACGATCTGCTGGCGGCGACGGAAAATATCCGGCAGTCCCTCGTTGCCGGCGGCAAGCTCCTCATATTCGGAAACGGGGGCAGCGCCGCCGATGCCCAGCATATTGCGGCGGAATTCGTCAATCGTTTCCTGAAAGAGCGTCGCCCCCTGGCGGCTATGGCCCTTACCACCGACACCTCTGTGATCACCAGTATCGGCAACGACTACCATTTCGACCAGATCTTCCAGAAACAGGTCGAAGCCCTGGGACGGATCGGCGATATCGCCGTGGGCATCAGCACCAGCGGAAATTCCCCCAACGTGGTTCTCGCCATGGAAACCGCCCGGAAAATGGGACTCTTCACCATCGGCTTCACCGGCAGGGGCGGGGCCATCGCCACGCTGTCCGATATCCTTTTCACGGTCCCCTCGGACGTCACCGCACGGATTCAGGAGACCCACATCACCCTGGCCCATATTTTGTGTGAACTGGTGGAAGAGCGGATGTTCGGCGGTGTCGGTGCCGCAGCTCAACCCTGAAGGAAGCGAAAATTGCAAAGGCGTGTTGATTTTACGCCCGCAAATGATTACTTTGGCGGTCGTTGGTCGAACGGCCGATACCCAGACCCGTACGGCAAGGAGAAAAAAATGCCTATATACGAATATCACTGTGATCAATGCGACAAAGATTTTGAATGCCTCGTCATCGGCAGCCACCAGGCTGAATGTCCGAACTGCAAAAGCACCGACGTCAGGAAGATGATGTCCGCCTGCGGCTTTCTGAGCAAAGGCAGCGGCGGAGAGACGGTCAAGGCATCCGCCGGAGCATCGTCCTGCAGCGGGTGCACGGCCTCCAGCTGCGCGGGGTGCGGCCACTGATGGCGAGTACGACGACCGCACAGGACAGAACGACGCGACACATCACCATCGGCACCCGGGGCAGCCAGTTGGCCCTCTGGCAGGCCAACTGGGCTCGCCGAACCATTATGGAAAAATTTCCCGGCACAGCCGTCGAACTCCTCATCATCAAGACCAAGGGCGACAAGATCCTGGACGTCCCCCTGGCCAAGGTCGGCGGCAAGGGGCTTTTCGTCAAGGAGATCGAGGACGCCATGCTGGACGGCAGGATCGATGCGGCCGTCCACAGCATGAAGGATATGCCGGCCAAGATCCCACCCGGACTCTGCATCGGCGCCGTTCCCGAGCGGGAGACGCCTCAGGACGCCCTGGTCTCCCGAAATCGACTTCCCCTGAAGCGTCTTCCCCAGGGCGCACGGGTGGGGACCAGCAGCCTGCGGCGCGGGGCCCAGCTGAAAAGCGTTCGCCCGGACATCGAGATCGTGCCGCTCCGCGGGAACCTCGATACACGCCTCAACAAGCTCGACACCGAGAGGTTGGATGCGGTCATCCTGGCGGCAGCCGGTCTGAATCGCATGGGCCTGACCGACCGAATCACCGAAATGATCGACACCACCGTCATGCTCCCGGCCGTGGGCCAGGGAGCCCTCTGCATCGAGTGTCGGCAAAACGATCCCGGCATCGCCCCGGTGATGGCGGCCCTGAATCACGCAGAAACACGAAAGGTGGTCATGGGGGAGCGGGCCTTTCTGAACCGCCTGGAGGGCGGGTGTCAGGTACCTATCGCCGCCCACGGCACGCTTGAAGGCGACACCTACACGCTGATCGGGCTGGTGGCCGCCCTCGACGGCGGCACCGTCATCCGGGAAACCCTGTCCGGCCCTGCCGAAGACGCGGAACGCATCGGCGTCTCTCTGGCCGAACACCTCATCGCCAAGGGCGCCGGGCCAATCTTAGAAAGCCTGAAGGAAATTCATGAAATCAGCAGGTAAAGTCTATCTGGTGGGCGCAGGGCCGGGTGACCCCGGCCTGATAACGGTCAAGGGTCTGGAGTGCATACGGAATGCCGATGTGATCATCTACGATTACCTGGCATCGCCCGCCTTTCTCAAGTATGCCCCGGAGCATGCGGAACAGATCTACGTCGGGAAAAAAGGGGGAGACCATACCCTTTCCCAGGACGGCATCAACGCCCTGATCGTGGAAAAAGCCAAAGAAGGACGGGTCGTGACCCGACTCAAGGGCGGAGACCCTTTTATTTTCGGCCGGGGCGGTGAGGAGGCCGAGGTTCTGGTGGCCGCCGGGATCCCCTTTGAAGTCGTACCCGGGGTGACATCGGCCATTGCGGCGCCGGCCTACGCAGGCATCCCCCTTACCCATCGAGACTTTACCTCGACATTGGCCTTTGTCACCGGCCACGAGGATCCGACCAAGACGGATTCCAGCATCGACTGGGCCTCCCTGGCTCGGGGTATCGGCACCCTGGTCTTTTTTATGGGCGTCAAGAACCTCCCCCACATCACCCGAAACCTGATGGACAACGGGATGGCACCCGAAACGCCGGTAGGCCTGATTCGATGGGGAACTACAACGCGCCAGGAATCCGTGTTCGGCACTCTCGAGAACATCGTGGAACGGGTGAAGGCGGCAGGGCTCAAGGCGCCTTCCATTATCGTCGTCGGAAACGTCGTCTCCCTTCGGAGCTCCCTCAACTGGTTCGAAAATCGCCCCCTTCTGGGCAAACGGATCGTCGTCACGCGGGCTCGGGAACAGGCGAGCGATCTGGTGAAGCGTTTGACGGACATGGGTGCCGACTGCATGGAATGCCCGACCATTCAGGTCATCCCCCCCGAAGACTGGGCCCCCCTGGATGCGGCCGTCAACACCCTGTCCACATACGATTGGATCGTCTTCACCAGCGTCAACGGCGTCAGGTTTTTCTTCCGGAGACTCTTCGAGACCGGGTACGATGTTCGGGCCCTTCACCGCCTCAGGACCGCCTGTATCGGCCCCGTCACCGCCCGGACCTTGATGGGCTTCGGCCTGAAAACCGACATCCTGCCCGAAAACTACCGGGCCGAGTCGGTGGTGGACGCCTTCAGGAACGAAAATATCAAGGGGTGCCGCATCCTGCTGCCCCGCGCCATGGAGGCGAGACCCGTCCTGCCTGTGGAGCTGACGCGAATGGGTGCGACCGTGGACGAGGTCACGGCCTACCGGACGGTCCAGGCCCGGGAAAACGCTGAGCAGCTTGTGGCAAAACTCAAGTCCGGCGCTATCGACATGGTCACCTTCACCAGTTCTTCCACCGTGCGGAATTTCAAAGCCCTTTTACCCGAGGAGGAGCCTCTCGCCCGAATGATGAACGGCGTCACCGTGGCGAGCATCGGGCCCATCACCTCGGACACGGCCCGGGAGCTGGGGTTCACGGTGGACGTCACGGCGTCGACTTACACGATTCCAGGCCTCTGCGACGCCATTCTGGCCCACTACCAAACAGCTTCATAGGCGACAATGCCTCTGAATCCTACCGTACCCCGCCCGCCGGACGGCGGACATGGATCCGTACCGACCGTTCGCGAGGTGGGGGGCATCTACATCCATGTCCCGTTCTGCGTCCGCAAATGCCTCTACTGCGATTTCTATTCCGAAATCGACCGTTCCCGAATTCCCGACTACCTTGACGCCCTCGATCAGGAAATCCGCTGCGCCGATCCGCCGGCGGGGCTCATTTTCGATACCCTGTATATCGGGGGCGGAACACCTTCCGTACTGGCGTCAAACCAGGTCAACCGTATAATGGCTACGGTACGCGAACGATTTGAATTGTGTCCCGATGCGGAGATCACCCTGGAAGCCAACCCCGGGACCCTTACCGAAAAGGGGCTTCGGGCGTTACGACGCCTGGGCGTCAATCGCCTCAACATCGGGGTCCAGTCCTTTTCGGACAAAGGACTCCGATTTCTGGGGCGGGTCCATTCGGCCGAGGATGCCCGGACTTCCGTGCGATGGGCGCAGGATGCCGGTTACGACAGCATCGGCCTCGATCTGATATACGGTCTTCCGGGACAGTCGGCGGCAGACTGGATCGCGGACATGACGGCTGCCGTCACCCTCGCCCCCCATCATCTCTCCTGCTACATGCTCACCTACGAACCGAGGACGCCGCTGTCGCGGCTCCTGGAGAAGAGGACATTCAAGCCCCTCTCCGAAAGTCGGGTCGGCACATTGTTTCAAACCACCATCCGATTTCTGGCCGACCACGGTTACACCCAGTACGAGGTCTCCAATTTCGCCCGTTCGTCGGATAAACAGTCGCGACACAACCGGAAATACTGGTCCATGGCGCCCTACCTGGGCTTCGGCCCCTCCGCCCACTCGTTCATGCCGCCGGAGCGGTGGTGGAATGTCGGGAGCATCGGACGATACATGGAACTCACCGCAACGGGGCAGCCCGTCGTGGATGCGAAAGAAGTCGTGGATCGGGAAGGACAAATCATCGAAGGGCTCTATCTGGGGCTGCGGCAGACCGACGGCATCCGGATTCCGGACTTCGAAAACCGGTTCGAGCTCCGTTTCAAAGAAGTCTTCGGAGAGGTTCTGGCGACCCTCCGAAAAAAAAAGTGGCTTCAGGATGCCGCTGATCGGTGTGCCTTGACCCCCTTGGGGCTCCGTTTTCTGGACAGCGTTACGTCGATGTTCGTCTCAAGAGATTTTTCCGGGATCCCGACGAGCGAAAGGCGATAACCCCCCTCCCGTCGGGTTCGGCAGGAAAAGCTTTGGAATGACCTACTGAATGTTGCCGGTCAGCGCCGAGTTCAATACCCCCAGATAAAAACGGGCGTGACTGATGTGAGCCGCCATATTGGATCGATGATTGGCTATGAATCCATCGGGGCTGCCCTCGAAAACGATCCAGGGGTCCATGTTAGCGGCATGGCCGAGGGCGGTGATGGCATGGTGGAGCACGTCGGTGCCCTGGATCGAGGCGATCAGATCACTGAAATCCTCGGCCGTCGCCTCGAGAATCGTCTCCATGGCGTGGGCCACCCCCTTGGAATAATAGAAATAATCGTCAGCCTTGAAGGTGCTGAGGTCTCCCTGATTCTTGACCAGATTTTCATCGCAGCTGCCCAGCATGCTCTCGAACGCCCTGAACAGTGGAACGAGATTGTCCACGCGGCGGTAAAATCGGGCCTCACCGTTTTTCAGCATCCTGATATAGTTTTTCATCTCATCCAGGCCCTCATTGTACTTGGACTCGGCTGTGGGAAACCAATACTGCCGGGAGTTGATCATGAAACAGTTCATAGCCGATTCAAGGCTCGGGACATAGGCGTCCGTACTGCCGGTTCGGGAGAGATGCTCGGCCAGGACCACGCTGGTTCTACGGGTTACCTCGAGGATGCCCAACTGGAGATTGTTGACGTTGTCCGTAACGTTGAGGATGTCGTTGGGACGCCACCCCCAGAACCTTTCGTTCAGTTCGTAGGCCAAAGGCTCCATACAGGCGGTGACAAAAGCCGTGCCTTTCCCGACGTCCAGGACCGGTGCGTGGGTGGGAACGGCGACCTTGGGCGGCTGGGTTTCCGTCGATGTCGTCGATTTGGAGGGGGCCACACGGGTGTCCCGGGCAACGGTTTTTCCGTTGTTCGGAGGGAGGTGACCGGGCGTTTTCACCTTGGGCGCGGCGGTGGTCTCTTCCGTGGCCACAACCGTCGGTTTTGCGGCTTTCCGAGCCGATCGGTCCTCGAGAAACCCAAGAATCGTCCAGACGAGCCACAGGAGTATCAGAGTGATCACCACGATCAGGATAAACCGCTTCGAGGCCAGAATACCGCCTTTTTTCCCGGCGACCGGTTCACCGCCATTGCCGTCGTTGTTCAAATTATCCATCGGATCTCCTTCACAAAATTAGGATTAATGCGTGGGTATCAACCGCCTCTGAGCTTTCGAATGTCCCCGATGCGGATGGTCAGGTTCTGGGCGTCGAAATATTCGATAAAAGGGATCAGGAATTTTCGGGAAACGCCGGCGATCTCCTTGAACTGGAGGGTTGTCATCTCCGTGTTGGCCTTGAGGAAGGCCTTGGTTTTCGCCTTGAGGGCCTCGAGGGTCTCGGTATGGACATAAAGGTCCTCCCGTATCTTGGTAATCAACCCCTCGCTGATGAGAATCATCAGAACGTCCTTGGCCCGGTTGGGATCCATGTCGGCACTCCGGCATAGGTCCTTGAAGTAGGGCGGCGTAAGCCCACCCTCGACATAGGCTTCGAGGATCCGTTTCCGAATCTCCTCCTGATCGGCCTTCAGGGCGACCTTATGCGTCGAGAGGCGAACCATGTCCTCCTCCTGGATCAGAATCTTTTCCCTGATCAGATGGTTCAACACCAGATTGAACAATTTAGGGCCGAGGAAGGACGGAAACCGGGATTTGAGTTCTTCCTTGGGCATCCCCGGTTTGAGCGGATATTTCTCGTGGTATCGAAAGACGTGCCCGGAGATTTCGGCCTTGAGCTTCTCCAGATTCTCCTGATGAATGAAGATCTGGTTGTCGCTGTCGACCTGGACAAGGGTCCTGTCGGACAGAAACCCCTGTACCTTCTGGCGGAGCGGCTTCTCCGGAATGTTCGTCATCACCTTCAGGTTTGCAAAAGAGACCCCGGGATACCCCGCGGCCGCCGTCAGACGACAGATCACATCGCCGGACTCGTGTTGATCCAGATCCCTCAACATCCCGACGACGCCGTCGTCAAACCGCTTGTGCTTGACGGGAATCGGGTTGAGCACCTTGCCGCCGCCGACGGTTCGAACCGGAGAGTAACTCCGCGCCACGAATCGATCGTCCTTGACCAGGGCCACCGGCGTCTCGAGGCGAAGCTGTGCCGGCGCCGACTCTCCGGGGACGAGTTCCTCCGTATCGAGAAGGATCAGATTGCCGAGAACCTCGCTGGTGCCGGTATGAAATCGGACCCGGGTCCGGTTCTTGATGGGCTTCCGGTTGCTCTTCAGGTAGTGGAACATGACGTCGACCATGTAGCTCGCCGCGAGAGCGGCGGGTGTGGAGAGGATGTCCCCGCGGTTCACCACCGTCTTTTCGAGCCCCTGAAAATTGACGGCCGTTCGCATGCCGGCCTCGGCGGCCTCCGCAGCCTGATTGTGCACCTGGATTCCCCGGACCTTGGCGGTGATCCCCGACGGATAGAGCATGACGGTCTCTCCCACCGACACGCGCCCGGAAATCAGGGTGCCGGTGATCACCGTACCGAATCCCCGCATGGTGAAGACCCGATCCACAGGCAGGCGGAAGATGCCCGACGAAGATCGTTCAGGCACCTCGCGGCTCAACTGTTCAAGGGCTGCAACGAAATCATCCATGCCGCGCCCCGTCACCGACGAAACCGGCACGATGGGCCGATCCTCCAGAAACGTGCCCTGAACGAAGTCCCGGATGTCCTCCATGACCAGTTCCAGCCATTCCTCGTCCACCAAGTCCACCTTGGTCAGGACCACCAGGCCGTGCCGAACCCCCAAAAGCGCACAGATCTCCATGTGCTCCCGCGTCTGGGGCATGACGCCTTCGTCCGCGGCGATCACCATGGCCACGATGTCGATGCCCGTCGCCCCTGCGACCATATTCTTGACAAACTTCTCGTGCCCGGGAACATCCACGATGCCCACATGACGGCCGCCGGGCAGGTCAAAGGCCGCAAAACCGAGCTCGATGGTGATTCCCCGGCGCTGCTCCTCCTTGAGCCGGTCGGTGTTGATGCCGGTCAGCGCCTTGATGAGCGTGGTTTTCCCGTGATCGATATGTCCTGCGGTTCCCAAAATAATCTGATGTGACACGGTCGCCTCTTTTTGCTATTTCTTTTTTTCCGTTTTTCTCCTGCGCCAGTATTCCAGGAGGTAAGCGAGGGCCACCAGGACAACGGCAAACCCCGCCACATAGACCATGTGGAATTCCGGGTGAAAAATGCGCATCAGCACAACGGCAAACACCACCCCCAGGATCGCCCGCATCACAAAAATGTTAAAATTTGCCAAAATTATACCTCGCATGCATCACAAAACTGATTTTATTGACCATTCATATAAGAGAAGCCGATCAGGGTCAATACCCAGTTTCGACAATTTGAAACAGAATCCTGCGTCGATTATTTTTGAGGTTTTCAAAAAAAAACTTGAATCCCCGCCCTTTTTCTGGTACTCAGGACTTCTGTTTTATGGTGGGTGTAGCTCAGTTGGTAGAGCACCAGGTTGTGGCCCTGGTGGCCGTGGGTTCAAGTCCCATCACTCACCCCATCACAGCCACCAGAGACCATTGCGGTACCCCCGTAGTGGTCTTCTTACTTGCGCCCGTAGCTCAGCTGGATAGAGCGTCGGACTTCGGATCCGCAGGTCGGGGGTTCGAATCCCTCCGGGCGCGCTCGACAAATCAAGGGTTTGGCCATATCGGGCTGAACCCTTTTTTGCTTTCCGTCACCCACGTGCCACCGGTCATTCAAAATACAGACCGGATTAAATGGCATCAATCTCAAATCGAACCCTGAATCACAACACAGAATTTCAACCTTCGACTTTCATGATGGTGACCGGAAAGAGGTGCCGGGAGGATACGGCCCATGGTGGGGCAACATTAGCAACCGTTGTCGGCGATTTTGAGCTCCCGCAGGATAACCGCGCCGTTGATGTCGGGATGTTTTTCCCAGTAAGTGTCCGCTCGAAGATTCCATGAAATCGAATCGCCAAGGCCGGTGCCTCAGCCCATGTCGACCGAAACCCGTGACATGCCGTCAATCCAAAATTCGAGAGGGCCCTTGAAGCCGAAAAAAGCCAGGACAGTCATGAAGGGTCACCGTGAAGCGTCAATGATGTGGGGATATCTGGCGGTCATGACGGCGGCGGCCTGCTGGGGCACCTCAGGGATTTTTATCCAACTCATCATGACCCAAATCGACATACCGGCAGCGGCCTTGGCCTTTTGGCGGGATACGGCCGCGTTCCTTGCTTTTTCCTGCATTTCAGGCATGTTCAGACGACGCGAGGAGCTGCGGATTCAAAAATCCGATCGAATCTGGTTGATCCTGATGGGTTTCAGCCTGGGCCTGTTCCACGTCAGTTGGAATCTGGGAATTTTTTTGAACGGCCCCGCAATTACTACAGTGCAACAAGCCGCCATGCCGGTGATCGTCATCCTTGTGGCCCGGATCGTCTGGCAGGAGGCCTTCACCGTCCGGAAAATCGCCGCCGTCACGCTCATTGCTACCGGCACGATTCTGGTATCCGGGCTGATATCCTCGGTCCGAAATGAGGTGACGACGGCAGGTATCGCAGCAGGCTTTTCAGTTCCGGCCACTTACGCGGCATGGAGCATCTTCGGAAAACAGCTGAGCGGTCGATATGCCCCCGAGGTCGTGCTTACCTATGCCTTCGGTATTGCGGCGCTGGTGCTTTTGCCCTTTCAGTTTTTCGTGGCGTCCCCATTGCCGGTGCCGCCACAGACGTGGCTCTGTTTCGCAGGCTTGATCGGACTGTCCACCGTCGCCGGTTTTTTTGCGTTTGCCTTCGGTCTGAAGCATCTGCCGGCCGGTGTCGCCACCGTTCTGGTGATGTCCGAAATTCTGTTTGTATCGGTATACGCTTATTCTCTTTGGGGGGAAATGATGACCCCCATTGAAAGCTTCGGAGCCTTGTTGGTCATATGCGGGGTTGTCGCCTTACTTCAGCGGCGAAAATATCGACCGACGGAAGATTGATTCCGGCGGCGCTCACATCCCCGACAAGGCTCTTTGCCGCATCTCCGTAAATGCCCGAGCCATAGCGAGAGCGACGGCAGGAACATGTTTTTATCGGCGGTATCGGCCGCCCCAACCCTCATTACGCATTGAAAAAGGGGAGGATAATGGTAAAATATTTTTTATTAGCCCCTGCGAATGACGGTTTTTCACCGGAAAGCCTTCCACGCCGCAGTCTGACTGGAACCCCAACTGGAGAAAAAAATGAGAAAACGATTTTGGTCCGCAATTTTGATCGGAACCCTGACCGTCGCCCTGCTGGCAACACCTGGAGCCGCTGCAGAAAAACTCCTGAAGGTGGGCGTCCTGGGACCCTTCACCGGTCCGTCGGCCAAGAACGGCGCCGAATTCAAGGCATCGGTGGAAATGGCCATGGAAAAGATCGGTTACAAAGTCGGCGACTACAAGATCGAGCTGGTCTGGATCGATTCTCAATCCGATCCGGCCAAGGCGGCCGGTGCCTATGCCGAAGCCGTCGAGCGCATGGGCATCGAGTGCGCCATGCAGAACTGGCATAGCTCGGTGGCTGTGGCGGCAATGGACGCGGCGGCCCAGTACAGGATTCCCCACTGGTTCGGGTTCGGCGCCACGGAGCTGGTCAATGAAAAATGGCGAAGCGATCCGGCCAGGTACAGCTACTGGGGGGGCAAGGGTTGGCCCGTTCCCGCAAAAATGGCCGTCGGTTATGTAGAATGCCTCGACAACGCCGTTGAGAAAAATCTATGGAAACCCGCCAACAAGAAGGTGGCCGTTTATGGAGAAGACACCGACTGGGGCCGCAGCCTGGGCAGCGCCCTCAAAAAGATGTTCGCCGACAAAGGGTGGGAGATCGTTTCCGAGGATTATTTCCCCATCACTCAAACCGATTTCTATCCCCTGCTGAGCAAATACAAATCCGCCGATGTCTCGGTCCTTGCCGGGACATCCACTATAGCCTCCACCATGACCGCCTTTGTCAAACAGGCTAATGAGGTGGGCCTCGGGTCGGTCATCATCGCCGACGGCCTCGGCTGGATGGGGGATTGGTACAAGATGGCGGGCCCCGGCTCCAACGGCGTCCTCGACATGATCCCCCAGCTCACCACTCCCGAGGCCAGGAAGTGGGCCGAAGACATCCAGGCCAGATATGGCTTCAACCCGAGCCCTTCGGCAGGCGGTCTCTGTTATGACGGCACCAACATGTTTATCAAGATTCTCAATCGCACCTTCGAAAAATACGGGGCGCTCAATAAAGAGAATATCCACAAGATCTTTGTCGAGGAGGTCCAGACCGGCAAGCTGACCTTCAGCAAGGCCGACGGTGCGCTCATCATGAACGAGTACCGATACACCGCCGAATCCGTCCCGGATCCGGTGGTCGGCAAGGATGCCTATTACTTCCCGGTGATCCAGTACACCGAAGGCAAGGGCGCCATCGTTTATCCCGAGGATTGGAAAGAGAAGGATTTCACACCAAAACAGTAAGGCTTGCCAGGGGCCCCAGCCCCAACCGGACACGTTGCTGCAACTGGAGTGTGCCATGCAAAGCTACATCCTCCTGAAATCATTTATCATGCTGTCGGCTCTCGGGGCCGCGTTCACTATCTTTTATCAGAAGGTCAAACGCCTCTACCGCCTGATGACGGCGGTGGACGGCAAGACGGAATTCAAGCTGGACCACGTCAAGGAGCGGATCATGGTCATCATCAAGGATGTCCTGGGGCAATCCAATGTACGGCGCAAGGCCCTTCCCGGCCTCTCCCACATGCTGATCTTCTTCGGATTCCTGGCGGTGCAGCCCCATTCACTTGAACTCATGATCAAGGGCGTCATTCCGGCTTTTGACGTGGCCCATCCGGCCCCCGGCGTCTACGGCGCCTATCTCTATATCGCCGACATCCTGGCGTCGCTGGTACTGGTGGGATTTGCCTGCGCCATCTACCGCCGAACCCTCGTGCGGCCCAAATACCTGACCATGGGCGTCGACGCCAATCTGATCATCCTCTTTACCTGCGTCATCATCGTGACGTTTCTGTTCATCAACGCCTTCCAGACTCTGATGCCCTCGACCTTCGACTATTCGGCGGTGTTTCCCGTGTCGGGCGCCCTGGCCGCCTTCCTGAATCTGGGCCGGCTGACCCCGAACCAGGTCCTTGCCGGGTACGAGGTTTCCTACTGGATTCACATGGCCACGATCCTGGGCTTTCTGGTCTACATCCCCGGCTCCAAGCACCTCCACCTCCTGGCGGCGGCTCCCAACGTGTTCCTGAAGCCGCTCCAGCGGGAGAAGGCCATGGTCAAGACCGACATCGAAGACGAAAACGCCGAGAGCTTCGGTCTGGGCAAGGTCAGCGACCTGAACTGGAAAAACGTGCTGAATCTCTACGCCTGCACCGAATGCGGACGATGCGAGGAGCAATGCCCGGCAGCGAACACGGGCAAGCCCCTGTCGCCGAAACAGGTCATTCACGATGTCAAGATTGACCTGTTTCAACATGCCGATCCGCTCCTGTCGGGTTACAAGGAGAGCATCCAACCGATCATGCGGGAGGGTTCCCCCATCACTGACGACGTCATCTGGTCGTGCACCTCCTGCCGGGCCTGTGAGGACATCTGCCCGGTCAACATAGAACAGTTGGACTTCATTCTCGAAGTTCGTAAACATCAGGTTCTGATGGAGGCCAATTTCCCGCCTGAGATGCAGGAGACCTTCACCAACCTGGAAAATCAGGCCAACCCTTGGGGGTTCTCGGCCGACACCCGGGCCGACTGGGCCAGGGGCATGGACATTCCCCTCATGAGCGACCGTCCGGAGGCCGAGGTCCTTTGGTACGTCGGGTGCGCCGGTTCCTTCGACGACCGGGCCAAGAAGATTTCGAGGGCTCTGGCTCGCGTGATGCAACGCGCCGGGGTGGATTTCGCGATCCTGGGACCCGAGGAATCCTGCAACGGGGATCTGGCTCGGCGATCCGGCAACGAGTACCTCGCCCAGATCTTGATTCAACAAAACGCCGAGGTTTTCAATCAATACGGCCCCAAAAAGATCGTCACCGGGTGCCCCCACTGCTTCAACATCATCAAAAACGAATTCCCACAATTCGGTGCCGTCTACCCGGTGGTTCACCACACCGAGTTCCTGTTCGATCTTCACAAGCAGGGACGTCTCGTACCCAACGGTAAGAGCGTGGGGGATTTCACCTTCCATGACTCCTGCTACCTGGGGCGCTGGAACGGCATCTACACGGCTCCCCGGAACCTCCTGACAAGCATGAACGGCGGCGGACGCTTGGTGGAACTCGAACGGCACGGCGACAAGGGCTTCTGTTGCGGCGCCGGCGGCGGACGTATGTTCATGGAGGAGGCCATCGGCAAACGCATCAACACCGACCGGGCCGAGGAGGTCGCGGCCTCGGGCGTACCGACAGTGGCGGCCGCCTGCCCCTTCTGCGCCACCATGCTGGCAGACGGCCTCATGGAAACGAAAGCCGAGGTAGCGGTCAAGGACATTGCTGAAATCATCGACGAGGCGACGGCATCGGCAGCCGATCAAGGAGAGAGAGCATGACATTGGAAGAGAAGATCATCGGTATCCTGAAAGATAACCGGATATCCTACGAAATCTACGAGCACGAACCTGTCTATACCAATCCGGCCATGGCCGAGGCTTTAGGGGTCTCCGAAGCGGAGACCGTAAAATCCCTTGTCCTGTTGACAAAGGAAAAAAGGATGGTCGTCCTGGTGTTGCCGGGTGACAAAAAAGTGGATTGGAAAAAGGCGGCGGCCGACATTGGGACCAAAAAGGTTTCCTTTGCCAAGCCCGAAGAGGTGGCGGAAAAGGTGGGCTGCGAGGTCGGCTGCGTCCCGCCTTTCGGGCAGATGACCGCTCTGCCGATATACATGGATGCGGAGCTGACGAAAAAGGACTATGTCTACTTCAACCCCGGCGTCCATGACAAATCGTTCAAGATCAAGGCCTGGGACCTGAAAAAGGTCAGTAATCCGAAAATCGTCTGACCGGCGTCCGGGGCGGCCTCGTCAACGGCCGCCCCGGAAAGTCATTCCCGTCTTCGACAGAAAAATCAAGGATACCCTTGGCCTGGATAGCCAAAATCTCGTTTTTCCGGGCCATGAGCCGGACCATGTCGACCCGCGGCGCCGTGTCGACATGGATGCCGAAGGTTTCGGCCCGGTGTAACGTTTCCAGGACCGCCGCCGTCTTGATCATGATCTTGGACGGGATGTGCATCCCCAGTTCAAACGGGTGCCGCCGACGTTCTCCCGCTCGATCACCGTGACCGCCGCACCCAACTGCGCAGCGCGAACCGCCGCGACATATCCCCCCGGTCCCGCACCGATAATGGCTATTCGTGTTGTCATACCCCCTCCTCGTCTCCTGAATGATTTCAGCCGCACTCGCCGGAACTGCCGAACGCCTTATTTAGTTTAACAATTATTATATATTCAATCAATTATTGACAACTGTTTTTATATTTATGTTAATTTTATTTAATTTTTTTTATGAATATCGTGTTTTCTATCCCAAAAAAAATTACTATCCCTTTCGAACAAAACTATTTTTGATGGTTTCGTAAAAAGTCGTCCGTAAAAATTTTTACTACGATATGAAGTGTGTTTGGCTTTCATTAAACACGATATGATGTGGTCAAAAATCCAGATTTTTACTTTTTACGAGACCGTCATTTTTGGATTAAAATTATAAAATCACATAAAATTGATGTCTGATTTTGATGATATTCAAAACATTACAAAATAATATTGACATAAACATCAATTTAAATCTATATGCAAATAAAGACCCCCGACCACCAGACCGTATGCAACCGTCAGAAGGAGGTCATCCACAGCAAACCCTGTCGGGATGGACTATCTCGATATCGCCCGCCGTATCATTCGACAGGAGTCGTTATCCGATCACTTTTTCCCAACACGCCAAGGAGAGACACCATGGGAAATCACCCCAAAAAAACCCTTCTTCACGGTTGGCATACTGCACATGGTGCCAACATGGCCGATTTCAGCGGTTATGAAATGCCGCTGTGGTACGCATCGGCGAAAAACGAGCACCTGGCGGTACTGACCCATGCAGGCGCATTTGACACCAGTCACATGGCATCCCTGCTGGTCTCCGGAACGGGCGCCTTCGAACTGCTGCAGAAGTGCTTCACCAACGACATGTCGGCCTGCATCGGACGGGACAGAAAAGCCCTCTTCCCGGGTCGCTGCGTCTATGGCGCTTTTCTGACCGAAGAAGGCGGCGTCCTCGACGATGCCATTATCTTCCACATCGCACTGCATCAATACATGGTCGTCGTCAATGCCGGCATGGGGCCCCACGTCGCGGATCACCTGTCGATTCACGCAGGCGAAGCGGACGTCCGAATCTCCGACTTGACGGACCGTTTGGGGAAAATGGATGTCCAGGGACCCATGGCGGCTCGGGTGATGAAGAAAATTCTGAAATCACCCGACCTGATCTTCGACAGAATGCCCTATTTCTCATTCAAGGGATATTTCGACGCGGCGTCGCCCCAGGCCGATACGGTCCGACTCATCGACGGAACGCCTGTTCTGCTCTCCCGGACCGGCTACACCGGGGAGTTCGGGTTCGAAATCTTCATCGCCCCCGAGCATTTTGTAAAATTGTGGGAGATGGTGATAGCGGCCGGCAAGGAATTCGGCCTCACGGCCTGCGGCCTGGCGGCTCGGGACTCCCTTCGTACGGGCGCCGTCCTGCCCCTTTCTCATCAGGATATCGGCCCCTGGCCTTTTATCAACACACCTTGGTCTTTTGCCCTCCCTTACGATCCATCGGGCCGGGGCTTCACCAAGGCCTTCATCGGCGACAAGGCGCTCACCGCCGTAACGAATCCGGAATTCACGTACCCCTTCGCCGGCTTTGACCTCAGGAAGGTCTCTCTTCCCGCAGTGGTAATGGATGTCGACGGCATGGAAATCGGCACGGTCCTCACCTGCGCCACCGACATGGGTATCGGTCGCCATCAGGACCGGATATTCAGCATTGTCAGCCCGGACCGGCCCGAGGCATGCCGGATCAAAGGACTCTGTTGCGGGTTCATAAAAGTGAAAAAACCGCTGAAAATCGGCACCGTGGTGACCCTGAAGGACGTCCGCCGGACAATTCAGATCCGCGTTGAGAAAGACATCCGACCCAATCGCACCGCGCGCAAACCACTGAAAGAGATGCTTTGAAGCATTGCGGCCGATAGCGGCGGCCGCTATATATGGATCGTGAAAAGCTGAAACCGCCACACGGCACCACTGATCGACAACCGATCAACAACTATGGAAGGAGGACGTCATGGCCAAGGAACTCAACGAAATCATTCTGAAGGATGGCTACAAGTATGCAAAAGATCACGAATGGGCGAAAAAAACAGGGGATACCGTCAAGATCGGCATAACCGACTATGCCCAGGATCAGTTGGGCGACATCGTTTTCGTCGAACTTCCGGAAGTGGATGCGGAATTCAGGAAAGGCGATGAGTTCGGAACGCTGGAATCGACCAAGGCCGTATCTGAGCTTTACATGCCTGTGGGAGGACGGGTCGTCGCCGTCAACGACACCCTTTCCGATGAACCGGAGCGGGTCAACAGATCACCCTACGATGATGGATGGATGATCGAAATCGCTCCCGCCGATCCGGCCGAATTTGAGGCACTGATGGACAGAGACGCCTACTTTGATATGTTGAAAGGATTGTAATCATGCGATATTTACCGCATACCAATGAAGACGTGGCAGAAATGCTTCAGGTGGTAGGAGCGGCAAACCTCGATGATCTCTTTTCGTCCATCCCCGAGAACTGTCGCTTCAAGGGCGAGCTGAACCTGCCGTCCGACATGACCGAATGGGCGCTCACCGACCACATGGCGACCCTGGCCGACCGGATGGCCTGCTCCCCGGAATACCGGGTGTTTGTCGGAGCGGGCAGCTACCGTCATTACATTCCCGCGTCGGTGCCGTATCTCCTCTCCAGATCGGAGTTCTCCACCGCCTACACGCCCTACCAACCGGAGATCAGTCAGGGGACACTCCAGGCCATTTTCGAATACCAGACGCTCACGGCACGCCTTTTGGGCATGGAGGTGGCCAACGCCTCCATGTATGACGGCGCGTCCGCTCTGGCCGAGGCGCTTCTCATGGCGATCCGGATCGAGCGGGGCAAGAAAACCGGCATAGCCCTGTCGACGCTGATCCATCCCCACTACCGACAGGTGGTCCGAACCTATTTCGAACCGACCGGCTACAAGATCGTCGAGCTTCCCTGCCTGCCCGACGGTTCCACGGATCTGTCCGCCGTCGACGAAATCGAAAACCTGGCCGCAATCGCCCTTCAATCCCCCAATTTCTTCGGATGCATCGAAAAAATCAAGGCGGCGAGCGACAAGGCCCATGCCCTGAACGCCCTCTCCGTGGTCTGCTTCACCGAGCCCATGGCCTACGGTCTGTTTAAAAATCCAGGCAGCCAGGGGGCCGACATCGTTTGCGGCGAAGGTCAAAGCCTGGGTATTCCCCAATCCTTCGGCGGTCCGGGCCTCGGCATGTTCGCGTCTCTCAACAAATATGTCCGCAACATGCCCGGACGTCTTGTCGGCAAGACCACAGACCGGGACGGCAAGCGGGGCTTTGTGCTGACGCTCGCTACGCGGGAGCAGCACATTCGTCGGGAGCGCGCTACCTCCAACATCTGCTCCAACCAGGGTCTCTGCGCCACCATGTCCACCATGTACATGGCCTCGGTGGGCGGCACCGGTATGCGTGAACTGGCCCGGCTCAACCGCGACAAGGCTGAATACCTGAAATCGGAGCTTAAAAAGGCCGGCTTTCGGATCCCTTTCGAGAGGCCCGGCTTCAACGAGTTCGTCGTTGAGTTTCCGAAGGGATTTGAATCCACATATCAAAAACTGGTCGGCAAGAAGATCGTTGCAGGCATCCCCATCGAATGCCACTACCCGGAGTTGACCGACCATTATCTTCTGTGCGCCACCGAGACCCACAGCAAAGCCGATATGGACACACTGGTAAAGGAGGTGACATCATGACCGAAAGCCCGGGCACCACCGG
>NZ_JBFXGG010000025.1:0-41402 GCF_050178255.1 Desulfococcus sp.
CCCTTTCAGCCTTCGATTTTCGGTCTTCGGTCTCCAAAGGTTAAAGGCTGAAGGGGTGCGCGTGTGATGAACGGCGCACTTTTTTCCCCTTCAGCCTTCAGTCTTCAGTCTTCAGCCTTTATCCTTCAGTCTCGTCAGCCGACGGGCGCGGCGGTGTATCGGGACATGACCCATCCCACAGCGCCGTATGGGGTTCTGACGTTCAGCCAGCCGGGGGAACCACCAAGGACCGTGAGGACTTCGCCTTGTCGGACGCGTCCGATGACACCCAGATGAAGCCCCGGCCCGCTCCGGACATTCAGTGCCTTTACGGTGACGGATACGGTGCCTGAAACAGGGTAGGGCGCAGGGTAACCATACGCCGGCGCCGTATTCGAGTAGACGACGGTTCGGGGCGGGGGCGGGGTGAAAATGGCCGAAAGGACGACTCCGGTCAGAAGACCGATGCCCAGAGCCACCCAGACGTCGTCGCTATCTCCGTGATAATACCCGCCGTGTCCGTGATAACGGTGATACCCCCGGCCGGCGCCGGCAATCGTCGGCGTCGCGGCCATGAAGAAAACCGTGGTCAGAACGATGATGGTCTTTTTCATGGCTATCCCCTCTCTCTACGGGCCGGCAAGCCGATCATCGAAATGACCATTCCAATGATCACTTGACGTCTGCCCATATCCAAATCTAATACAGTTTTCAAAATGTTTCAACGCCCAATCGGGCGTCGCGTTTTTCGTCCCGATGCAACTTCCGGCTTTCATTGCGGAGACCGGATAGGGAGGCTGAAGAATAAAAAACCTTGGCCTTCTCTGCGTGCTTTTCGTGAGATATTTTTTCGCTCCGGGGGACGTTTGTCAAAAAGGATTCTCACGCAAAGCACGCAAAGGCGCAAAGGCGGATTGAAGTCTTGGGCTTTGATTTTTCCGTTGGATGATTTAGATTTACCGTCATATGCAACCTGATGCTGAAAGCGGAAAATTATGAAATCATCTGCCGCGGCCGCCGTGATTCATGCCGAGAAGCTGACCCGAACCTACACCTTGGGCGGAGCCCGGATTATCGGTATCGACGCCGTCGATCTGGATATCCCGGAAGGGGAACTGGTGCTGCTCAAAGGGGTGAGCGGTTCCGGAAAGAGCACGCTTCTGTCGCTTCTGGCGGGTCTTGACCGTCCCACCGGGGGACAACTCACCGTAGCGGGCCGCGACCTGATCCGGGCCTCGGGGCCTACCCTGGACGATTATCGTCGCCGTGTGGTGGGCATGGTGTTCCAGTCCTTCAATCTGATGCCGACCCTGAACGTCCTGGAAAACGTTTGTCTCCCGGCGCTTTTGGCCGGCCGTCCGGACACAGCCGTGCAAAGCCGGGCCGTCGAGCTCCTGGAATGGCTTGGCCTGGGCGCTCGCCTCACCCACCTTCCCGGTCAGCTTTCGGGCGGGGAGATGCAGCGGACGGCCATCGCCAGGGCGCTCATCAACGACCCTGCCGTGATCCTGGCCGACGAACCCACCGGCAATCTCGACACCCGGAACGGTGCCGTCGTCATCGAACTCCTGGCGGAGCTGAGCCGATCATCGAAAAAAACCGTTGTCATTGCCACCCACGGCAGCCAGGCCGACAAGGTCGCCACCCGGCGCATCCGCCTCAGGGACGGAAGAATCCAATGACACGACTGATTTTTTTGCTGCGCCTTTTCAGGTGGTTCAGCCTCCGCAACTTCAGGCTTCACCGGCGGCGCACCCTGGCTGTGGTGTTGGGAATCGCCCTTGGCGCCGCAGTGTTCACCAGCGTCCGGCTCTCCATCAACGCCGCCGTCGATGCCTTCGGCCTGAGCGTGGACCGGATCGCCGGAAAAGCCGATTGGACGGTTGTCCGGCCCGGCGGGCGTGTGCCCGAGGAGGCGGTGGGGATGCTGTTGCGCCATCCGTTGGTCGATAGCGCTTCGCCTTTATCCAGAACCTATGTGCGCTCGGCGTCGGGGTCGGAGACCCCGTTTCTCCTTGTCGGTCTCGATCCCATTCTCGACCGCCCCTTCAGGGGGTGGGCCGTGGACGGCGATTCGCAGAAGGCCGATTCTCCGGAGGAGCGCGCACCCATGGCGCTCATGACCCAACCCTACACCCTGGTGGGGGGACGACGGCTCCTGGATGTGCTTCAAAAGACGACCGGGGATATGGTCACGCTCCAGGGCGTCGGGGGGAGGCAGACCTTCCGTATCCTCGGCGTTCTGGACGGGGAGGGGATCTCCCAGGTCGACGGCGGTCGTGTCGTTTTAACGGATATCGCGACGTTCCAGGAATTCACCGGCGGATACGGGGTGGTGGATCAGATCGATATCCGTCTTCGGCCGCATGCGCCGGCCGACGCTCCTCAGACCCTTCAGGGCATCCTGCCGGACGGCCTTGTGCTCTCCCGGCCGACCCAGACCAGGGAGACCGGCCTGGGCATGATCCGCGCCTATCGGCTCAACCTGTCGGTGCTCAGCTTTGTTTCCCTGTTCGTGGGAATGTTCCTCGTCTATAGCCTCGTAGCCCTCCATGCGGCGTCCCGTCGGCGGGAAATCGCCGTCCTGAGGGCTGTGGGCGCCTCACGTCGGACGGTCCTTCTTCTGTTTCTGATGGAGGGCGCCTTCTTCGGCATTGCCGGATGGCTGGCGGCTTTTCCTGCAGGTGTCGTTATGGTCAATCTCATGGCGGAGGGGATCGGCAGGACCATCTCCACCCTGTTCGTCCATGTGACGGTCGACCGATTGAGCCTGGACGTCTGGGAGGTGCTGCTCTCTTTCGGCGTCACGCTGGCGGTTTCGGTGCTGGCGGCCCTGGCGCCGGCCCGTCAGGCCATGCAGGTGTCACCCCGTGAGGCGATGTCGCCGGGGGCACCCCATGCCGCCCACCGACGGACGGCTCGACGTCTGATGATCGCAGGCGCGCTTTTCATGGGATCGGTCTGGCCCCTATCCTGGATGCCCGCGGTATCCGGCATACCGTTGTCGGGATATGCCGCGACCTTTATGTTGTTTGCGGGATTTTCCTTCATGTCTCCTTTTTTCCTGGAGCGGATCGGTGTTCACCTCTCCCCGCTGCTCCGGCGCACGGCCGGCGTATCGGCTTACCTGGCGGGGCGCTATCTCCGGGACAGCGGGATACGGACGGCGGTTTCCGTGGGTGCCCTCATCACGGCGGTCGCCCTTTTTTCGGCTCTGGTCGTCATGATTCACAGCTTCCGGGCAACCGTGAGCCTTTGGGTCCAACAGACCGTGAGCGGGGATCTCTTCGTAACCCCCAGACTCGGCGAGGTCAATCATCACCGAACCCCCTTTGCGCCGGAGATCGCAAAAGCCATCTCGTCGATCGATATCCCCGCGGATCGGGTCCATTTCCGCCGATTCTACCTGACCTACGGCCGCGTTCCGTATCAGTTCGAGGCCATCGATTTTTCGACCTTTTTTCGTCATGGCGGCTACATCTGGATCGACGGCGAGGGCGATGCCGCGCGTCGGGCGCTTGCGGCCGGTCGGGGCGTCGTCGTGTCCGAGGTTTTCGCGAATCGCACGGGACTGGGCGTGGGCGATCTTTTCCGGGATCATATCGACGGCCATCCGGTGACGGTTCCCATCGTGGGCGTGATTCGGGACTATCGGTCCAAGGGAGGGGTGGTGTTCTTCTCCCTTGACCGGTATGAGGCCCTCCGGACCGAGGCCGGGAGACATGCCGGTTTTCCCGAGTGGAGCGGTGTCCGTTTCTTTTTCAAGGAACCCGGTTCGGATATCGGCGCTCGGGTCGATCGCCTGAAAGCGGAGATTCTTGCGCGTTGCGGCGATCGGGTCGACATGGTCGCGGGAGCGGAGCTGCGGCGAAACATTCTTCAGGTGTTCGACGAGACATTTTCCGTGACGACGGTTCTGTTGTTTATCGCCCTGGCGGTGGCTGCACTGGGCATTGCCACCACGCTTACGGTGCTGGTACTGGAACGGTCCCGCCAGCTCAATACCCTCTTCGCCATGGGCGGCAGCCGAGGCCAGATTCGAAGCATGATCGCCTGGGAAGCCGCTCTCATGGTGGCTGCCGGAGAGGTGGGCGGCCTTCTCTGCGGAGCCGTGCTGTCGCTGCTGCTGGTCTTCGTGATCAATCGACAGTCCTTCGGGTGGACATTCATCTACCAGGTGGACTGGGCGACGCTTCTGCTTTCCTTGCCCCTGATTTTTGTGACGACCATGGCGGCCGCCCTCCCGGCGGTACGGCGGGTGTTCCGGGAACCGCCGGCGGCGGTGCTGCGGGATGGTTGAATTCCGTCGGGCACGGCAGCCGAAACGCCCATTCGCGCGACGCGAAACAGTCGATGCGGCGGCGCCTTTGAACCGAGGATAGGAATATATGACACATGACGGCATCCAATGGTTGAGACGTCTGATGCGATGGTTGAAGTCCGTGGGCATCCTTGTGGTCCTGGGCACGGGGCTGGTGCCGCCGATCTGGGCTTCGGACTACAGCCAGGTCACGGGGCCTTGCGGGCTTGTCTTTCCCCGAGACCACGGCCCGCATGACGACTATAAGGTGGAGTGGTGGTACTACACCGGAAACCTGAAGACCGAGGAGGGGCGGCGGCTGGGATTTCAACTCACCTTCTTTCGCTCCCGTCTCGTGCCGCCGGGGAGGGAGAACGGTCTTCGGGTGCCTGCGTCGGGTTGGCGGGCACAAAACGTTATTCTGGGCCATGCCGCGGTTTCGGACCTGTCGGGCGAGCGATTTTATCACGCCAAATCGGCGGCCCGGGCAACCCTCGGAATGGCCCGGGCAGAGACCGCATCCGGCCGGACGTCGGTGATGTTGAAAAACTGGTCCATGGCGATCGGTCCCGACGGCCACAGGCTTTTCGCCGACGCTCCTGAATTTGGCATTCGTCTTCTGCTGCGTCCGGCAAAGCCTCCGGTCCCTCACGGCGACGACGGTTACAGCCGCAAAGGCTCAACCCCCGAAAGGGCCAGTTGCTACTATTCCATCACCCGCCTGATGACCGAAGGGACCGTTTCCCTGAAGGACGTGACGTTCCCGGTGACGGGGCTCGCCTGGATGGATCACGAATTCTCCACTGCGCCCCTGGAGCCCGGGTTGGCGGGATGGGATTGGTTCAGCATCCATCTCTCGGACGGCGCCGATGTGATGATCTATCTTCTGAGAAGCCCGGACGGATCCTTCCACCCCGCATCGAGCGGCACCTTTGTGGACCGGGACGGCCGAAGCCGGCATCTGGGCCGGGATGAATTCAGGGTGACGCCCGATGCGGTCTGGAAAAGCCCCCACTCCGGCGCCGTATATCCTTCGAAATGGCGGATCGATATCAACCCGTTGAACCTCCACCTGAAGGGCGGCGCAAATATCCCGGACCAGGAGATGGCGACGGGCGGCGCCGCCGGAGTGATCTATTGGGAGGGGAGCGTCTCGTTTACCGGGAGCCGGTCCGGCAACCCGCTTTCAGGTGAAGGGTATGTCGAACTGACGGGCTATGCCGAACCCTTGAACGTCCTGAGTGAGGATGGGAAGGACAGGCGCTCCCCCCGTTGATGAAGACGGATCCGCCGACCCTCTCCGTGGTTTCCCCCATCCCGATTTCGGCGGTCCCGTTTTATGGTTTTCAAAACAATAGTCTGTAAAATTAAGATATTCAGCGGGGCAACATATCGTCTTGACATCGATTTTTTCCGTCTTATTTTCTACACAATCTTTACGGATTTAACCTTATTTTTTAGGCGCTTATTAATTTTTTTTTGAAACAAAAATCGTATCTTGGTTCCAATTTTATATTCAACCCTATCGTTTTTGACCTTATTGGAAAGGCTAACCGGGAGAGTGTATTGGCCCATGACAGAAGAGAAAATGGAAGAAAAACCGATCGAAGAGGATCTTGAAGAGGTAAGTGCGGCGCCCTCCGAAACGGACGACGGCGCGGAGGTGGAATCTGAAGCGGAAGATGCGGTGGCGGCGTTGAAGACGGCGCTGGCGTCGGCGG
Organism: Desulfococcus sp.; assembly: GCF_050178255.1. Lineage (NCBI taxonomy): Bacteria > Pseudomonadati > Thermodesulfobacteriota > Desulfobacteria > Desulfobacterales > Desulfococcaceae > Desulfococcus > Desulfococcus sp. The sequence continues at coordinate 6,001 of NZ_JBFXGG010000025.1, forward strand.
AAGAGGCCGGCAAGGCGCATGAAGATCGCTTCCTGAGGCTCTATGCGGAGTTTGAGAACTACAAAAAGCGAACCGCCCGTGAGATGCAGGACTTCCGAAAGTTCGCCAACGAGGCTTTGATCAGGGACCTGCTTCCCGTGATCGACAATCTTGAACGGGCCATTCAGTCGTCGTCATCCCAGGAAAGCCCGCCGGAAGATATCCAAAGCTGCATTGTCGAGGGGGTCTCCATGACCCTCAACGAAATTCTGAAGGTCCTGGATCGGTACCACGTCAAACCGATCGACGCGTTGGAAAAGCCTTTCGACCCCAATTTCCACGAGGCGGTGGGGCAGGAATTGAGCGATGAACATGCGGACAACACCGTAGTGCGGGAATATCAGAAGGGTTATCTTCTCCACGACCGTCTGATACGTCCGGCAATGGTGGTGGTTTCCAAGGCGCCGTCGACGCCCGCCGGGGCGGAGCCGCCCGTATCGGCCGATGATGCGCCCGACGATCTGAACAATGAAGCGTAAACCAATGCGAGACCAGCATTTGAATAGACATCCTAAGGAGGAGAGGAAATGGGTAAAGTAATAGGCATTGATCTGGGAACGACAAACTCTTGTGTGGCGGTCATGGAGGGCGGAGAAGCGAAAGTGATCACCAATCCCGAAGGCGGCAGGACCACGCCGTCCGTAGTGGCGATCGCGGAGTCGGGAGAGCGGTTAGTGGGCCAGATCGCCAAGCGACAGGCGATCACCAATCCCGAGAACACGGTTTTCGGCGTCAAACGGCTCATCGGGCGAAAATTTGACTCCCGTGAGGTTCAGAACGACATCAAAGTTCTGCCGTATACCATTGAGAAAGCCCCCAACGGAGACCTCCGGGTCAACATTCGGGGCAAGCAGTACAGCCCCGCAGAGGTGTCCTCATTTATTCTGGGCAACATCAAAAAGACCGCCGAGGAGTATCTTGGAGAGACGGTGACGGATGCGGTGATTACCGTGCCGGCCTATTTCAACGACAGCCAGCGCCAGGCGACCAAGGATGCCGGAAAGATCGCCGGGCTCAATGTTCTCAGGATCATCAACGAGCCTACCGCGGCCTCGCTGGCCTATGGGCTCGACAAGAAGGCCGAGGAAAAGATCGCGGTGTTCGACCTTGGCGGCGGCACCTTCGATATCTCGGTGCTCGAAATCGGCGACGGCGTCTTCGAAGTCAAGGCGACCAACGGCGACACCCACCTTGGCGGCGAGGATTTCGATCTCCGCCTGATCGATTATCTGGCCGATGAATTCAAAAAAGACCAGGGCATCGACCTGAGGAAAGACAAGATGGCGCTTCAGCGGCTCAAAGAGGCTGCCGAAAAAGCCAAGATGGAGCTGTCGACCTCCATGGAGACCGATGTCAACCTGCCGTTCATCACCGCCGATGCCAGTGGCCCCAAGCACCTGAACATCCGGATCACCCGGACCAAGTTGGAGGGTCTGGTGGCGGATCTGCTGGACAATCTCGAGATGCCTTGCAAAATCGCAATGAAGGATGCCGGCCTTTCCAATGCAGACATCGACGAGGTCATCCTGGTGGGCGGCATGACGCGTATGCCGGCGGTTCAGGAGCGCGTCAAAAAGATTTTCGGCAAGGATCCCCACAAAGGCGTGAATCCCGACGAGGTCGTGGCCATCGGCGCCGCTATCCAGGGGGGAGTGCTGAAAGGCGACGTAAAAGACGTTCTCCTGCTCGATGTGACCCCCCTTTCCCTGGGTATCGAGACCCTGGGCGGCGTGATGACCAAGTTGATCGAGAAGAACACGACCATACCCACCAAGAAAAGCCAGGTCTTTTCGACGGCCACCGACAATCAGCCGGCGGTCTCCATCCACGTGCTCCAGGGCGAGCGGGAAATGGCCGCCAACAACAAGACCCTGGGCCGATTCGACCTGGCGGACATTCCGCCCGCGCCCAGAGGGGTGCCCCAGATCGAGGTCACCTTCGACATCGATGCCAACGGCATTGTGAACGTCTCCGCCAAGGATTTGGGCACCGGCAAGGAGCAGGCGATCAAGATCACCGCCTCCAGCGGCCTCAGCGAGGAAGAGATTCAGAAGCTGGTGAAGGAGGCCGAGTTGCATGCCGACGAGGACAAGAAAAAGAAGACCCTGGTGGAGGCCCGAAACCATGCCGACGCCTTGATCTACCAGACGGAAAAATCGATCAAGGATTTGGGCGGCAAGGTGGACGACGCCATCAAAAGCGATGTCGAGAGCAAGATCGGCAGCCTCAAAGAGGTCATGAAAGGCGACGACGCCGATGAGATCAAGCGCCTGAGCGACGACCTGATGCAGGCCTCTCACAAGCTGGCCGAGGCCATGTATCAGCAGGCATCCGAGAAGACCGGCGGTTCCAAGCCTGGTGAGGGTGCCCAGGGGGGAGCTGGATCCGGCGGCGGATCGGATGACGACGTTGTCGATGCCGACTTCGAGGAGGTCAAGGACAAATAGGCCGCAATAGGCCGCAACACGGACGTGTATGGCGCTGCATCCGTTTGTTTCGGATGAGACGCCGGAAATCCCGCGCCGCTGGTCGGCGCGGGATTTTTTTGGCACGGGTCGGCGCTATTTTTTTCGCCAGTTTCCGGCGTCGTCCTGATACCATTCCCCGGCTCGCGTCAGATTCCGGAACTTCAGGGCAAAGCGACGACCGACCAGATCCGGCGTGGTGCCCTGCTGTGTTGCGATCCTCTCGAAAAGCGCTGCGCGATCCGCGTTTTCGGCATTGACGACATCGGTTCGGGTCCTGGGGCCTATGAACGCCAGATACCCATTATTGTTTTCGCCGATGATCCCTTTCGCCTTGAGGGCATCGATCACCGGCAAACGGGCTTCCATTCGAGACGTAATATCTTCCTGGGCCCCGGCGATGCCCATGACGACGACACTGCCGAGGAGAAAGGTAAGCAACGCGATAGCGATTCTTGACGGCATGTTGACCTCCTGACGGGATGGGGTTAGTCTTTTTCGGTGTCCGGAGACGAGATCGGCGTTTCGGATGTTTCGCTTTTCCGATATTTGTAGACGTCGTCGATGATATCGTCCAAGGCACGGTCCACCTTGACGTTGACGTCGATGGTGATGTGGATGGGCTTCACCTCGACGGGCTTGACGTCGACCTGATGATACGTCTGGCAGCTCTGCATGAACAGAAACGACAGGTGCATCATCACCAGCAGTATTTTTTCGATCATCTGCGTGCTTCCTTTCCGACGAATGGTTGATGGGGCTTTCCCGCCCGGTCGGTCCCGCTACCGGACCATCTCCATCAGCCCCTTGTAGCGGAGGATTTTATCCAGGGGCAGCCCCAGGTTTACGTCCAGCCGTATCCCCTCGAACCGCGATCCGGGATGGCCGGCTTCCACCCGGACGAATCCGCCGAAGGTCTCGTTGTAGACAAACGGGAGGGGGGATGTCGGGCGGCCGTCGAATTGCAGCGCCAGGCGAAGGTATTCCCCCTCGGTGGCGAGCCTCAGTCTGACCCAGTCGTATTCATAGGATTTCAAGGCCTCCATCGCCAGATCGACCTGGGCGAACTGGGGGGTGTCTCTGGGGATGCCCGCCGTGAGGACCTCGGCGGCGGAGACGTGAATCACGCCGCCGTCTCCCGGGGTGGAGTAGAGAAAGCCGTCGTCGAACACCAGGCGTCCCTTCCGAAGCCGTATGGGAAGCCGTCCGTTGACGGCGCCGTTGCCCTCGGCCCGGGCCACCCCGAGTTGATCGAGCAGGCGGGCGAGATTGAGCCTGTCGCAGTACAGGACAAGATCGGCATCCGTCGTGCCGGGGGATATCCTGAACGAACGGGCGTCCACATTCCCGCCGCACCATCCAAAACGTCCCCTTTCGACGAGGACGACCGTTTCCGGCTCGATCTGAAAGCGGATATCGACGTTTTCGAGCTGGATTTCACCCAAGGTCATCCGTTCGACGGCAAGACGCTGATCCGAAGCGCTCCTTACAACGGGAAACTCCGGAAAACAGAGGTCGAGGCGCATATTCTCCATTCGAATCCCCTTTTCCCTGTGCGTTATGCGACCGCCGGAGAGAGCGACTTGCATCTCACCCGCCGGGGGCCCTTCGCCGCCTGCGTCCATGCGGCCCTTTACCGTCAGAATACCCTCGATCACCGCCCCTTCGGCGGCCGATCCGAACCGACCCAGATCCAGGGGCACGGACGGGCGGTATCGCGTCGACCAGGACAGGGCGAAGGGCATCCCGGGGGAAAGGAACGGGGCATCGCCGGTTATTTTCAGGACCAATCCCGGTAATGTGCGACTGAAGAAACGGCCTTCGAACCCTAATCCCCGGGGCCCGCGACGGAGGCCGCCTTTCAGGGCCCCCATGTTTTGACCTTGCCACCGAAGGGCGGCCATGGTGCAGGTACCCCGCTGTTCAGCTTCGGTCCAGGGCCATGCCAGGGGAAGGGCCGCCTGGATGCCGGCGATCCTCACGCGCTGATCCGGAACCTCTACGACGCCGTCGCTAATCTCGGCGCTTCCCTCGAAGCTGAGGCCTGTCGTCCGGGAGAATCGCCCCTTTCCGGAGACGTTTGAAGACGGGATGCGCGCCGTCGTGCGTTCGGATCCCGTTCCCGTCGAGACACGGGTCTCGACTGCCCGGAGTGCCGCTGCGACTCGGGCGTTTTCAAAATTCTCGAAGCGAATCTCCCCGTCGAGGGCCAGGGATGCCATGCCCGCATCGACCCCCGGCGCGGCCACCCGTATCGGACCGGTTTCAGCGACGCACCGTAGGATGCCGCCGTTGAATTTCCCCTCCCCGGATACGGCGACGCGGGGAATGGCGCCATGGACGATGCCCTTACCCCATTTGACGCTCGCCGAGGCGGAAGGGTTTACAGGATCCGGGGTCGTGAGCGTCAAACGCCATGTGCCCGAAGGCGACAGGCCGAAAGTAAAGACGATGGGAAGGGGGATGTCGCCGCTTTTTTCGGTACCGTCGTTCCCATGGGCTTCGGACGGAGGAATGCGGAAAACCGCGTTCCCCCGCCCCTCGACGCCGTCGTCCGTGAGGGTGATCCGTGCGGCGAGCCGGGACAGGAGCGCCGGCAGGGGGGACACCAGGGAGAGGTCTGCAAGCCGGATCTCCCATGTGTGGATGTCGGTCGCGGCGAGGTCGAGGGATATGGGGTGAGGACCGTCAGGGTCCTGGACCGTCAAGGGGCCGGTTCGGATCCGGGAGCGGTCGGATTCGAAGTGTACCGCGGCCTTCTGCAGGGCAAAAGGGGTTATCTGAAAGTCGGCATCCGCCGCGACGGTCAGACTGCCGGAGGCGGTGGTTTCGAAGGGCAAGCCTGCGGCCCGTATCAGAGACGCTATCGAAAGGTCGGGGGCCGAGATGTGCCACCGGGCGTGCCCGGAGGTGACGTCCACCGCTCCTTCCACCGTGATATCACGGTCGAAAAGGGCGGCGTCGATGCGGGCCTTAAATCGGTCGGCTGGTTCCGGAGGAGTGGTCATGCGGAGATCCACGGGAATGGCGAACACCTGATTTTTCCATGTGAATCGAATCCGGGAATGCCGGATCTCGATCGTCTCCGGGAGGAAGGCCGGTCGCAGGGACCCGTCGGCGGATGAATCCGTGGACGAAAACCGTTTCATCAGGCCGCCGAGGTCGATGCCGCGAATGAAAAAACCGTCTTCGCCGATGCCGCACCATATCTCCAGGCCCGTGATCGCGACCCGTTGGATGTGACGCCGGACCGGCGCTGTCGGGGCGTAGTCCAGACGAAAGGACTCCGCGATCAATGCCGGTGCGCCGACGGGTCCGATGCGGATCTTTGCGATGTCCGCACCGGTCGCCCCGATACGGCGGACGTCCCAGCGGAATTCAGGCAGACCGTCCCCGGACGCGGCACGGTAAAACGCCTCCGAGCCGAGGTAAGCCGGCAACAGCGCGGCGATGCCGACGAAAATGACGCCGACTAGGCCTATCAGCATGAGACCAGAACCGACAAGCAGTCGCCGCCGCTTTCGTTGAACAACCATTCTCGCTCCGGTGACGATGTCGTCTATCGGTTTTCGTGGGGGCGGTTACCCACCGTAATCCAGGGCTTCTTCCGCGTTCCGCAGTTCATCCGACGTGATCAGGTTTTTTTCCACCATGAGATCTCCGATGCCCGCCTCACGCAGGTCTTCGTTTTCGAGGATGCTGTCGATCCCCTTGTAAAGGATCTCTTTTCGATTTCCGGGGCTGAAAAGGGTGTGGTTCAGCGTGATCTCCGATTTGGGAAGAACGGCGAAGCTGTTGTCGATGTAGATGAAATGGTGGGTGAGCACATAGTAAACGGCGTATCCGACGATACCCGTCAGGATCAGGTTTTTGATCCGCTTGTTCATCATGCCGTATCTCCGCTCCTTTCCGTCGGCGCGGGAATGCGCTGTCCGTATCCGTGAAGTCGTCAGCCGAGGTGCACCTGTTTGACCGAGAGAATGACCGGCAGAGATTTGATCTCCGCGAGCGTCTCTTCGTCGGCGGGAGAGTCGATGTTGACCAGGCACACGGCCCGATCGTCCCGTCGCCCCAGTTGAAAGCGGCCGATATTGACGTTGTGACGACCCAGCGTGGTCCCCACATGGCCGATGACGCCCGGTTCGTCGATGTTCTGAATGACGATCATCGATCCGTCGGGAATGGCGTCGAGGTAGACGTCGCCCATGCGGATAAGCCGCGGATATTTATTCTCGTAAATGGTTCCCCATATTTCGTTGGGGGCATCCTGCGCGCCGTCGACCTTCAGTTTGATGAGGCTGGAAAAGTCTTCCTGCGACTGGTCCGTGGTCTCCCTGACCCGTATCCCCTTGTCCAGGGCGATGGCCCGGGCGTTGACGTAGTTGATGGGGGTGTCGGTGTAGGCCCCCAGAAGTCCCTTGAGAAGCGCGTGGGTCACCGGCCGGGTCGACAGCCTGGAGATTTCTCCGCTGTAGGTGACGGTGACGTCGTGGACCGCTCCGACGAGCTGCCCGATGAGCGCCCCCATCTTTTCGGCCAGGTTGAGGTGAGGGCGAAGCCGGGCCATCTCCTCCATGGAGACCGACGGGAAATTGACGGCGTTGGTAATGACCCCGTCAAGAAGATAGGCGGCCATCTGTTGGGCGATCATCCGGGCCACGTTCACCTGGGCCTCCCCCGTGCTGGCGCCGAGATGGGGGGTGAAGATGATGTTGGGGTGGCTGAGAATCGGCAGGCTCGGGTCCGGCGGCTCCTTGGGGAAGACGTCCAGGGCCGCGCCGGCGATATGTCCCCCGGACACGGCGGCATAAAGGTCGTCCAGGTTCACCACCTCCCCCCGGGAACAGTTGATGAGCCGCGCCCCCGGCTTCATCCGGGCCAGCGTATCGGCATTGATGAGGTTTTCCGTTTCTTTGAGGCGGGGGACGTGAAGCGTGATAAAATCGGATTGCGCCAGGAGTTGGTCGAGGTCGACCAGGTGAACGCCCATCTTGACCGCCGCTTCCGGGCTTACGAAGGGATCCGCGGCGATGACCTTCATCTTGAGCCCCAGGGCGCGCTCCGCAACGACCCGGCCGATATGCCCCAATCCCACGATCCCCAGGACCTTGCCGGTGATCTCCACGCCGATGAGGCGTTTCTTTTCCCATTTCCCCTCCCGCAGGGATGCGGTGGCCTGAGGAATATTCCGGGCCAGGGCAAACATCATGGACAGGGCGTGTTCGGCCGTCGTCACCGTATTGCCGCCGGGGGCGTTCATGACCACGATGCCTTTTTTCGTCGCGGCCGCCTGATCGATGTTGTCCACACCGATACCGGCGCGTCCGACGACCTTGAGCCTGCCGGCGTTTTCAATCACGTGCGCCGTGACCCGGGTACCGCTCCGAACGGCGAGACCGTCGAATTCACCGATGACCTTGGCGAGGGCTTCGGGATTCGAGGTGGTCTTGTCGTTGTCCACCACCACCTCGATTCTGCCGGTCGCCTCCAGAATGTCTTTTGCTACAGGGGACATGTTGTCCCGTATCATGACTCTGTACATCGTCTGTTTCTCCTTGTGAATCCGATGGATGTTCACCTCCCCCGGTCGACGCCCTCAACCGGTCCTGCATGGCTCCCCTCAAATCGGCGGTGTAGTTGTTCATTTGTTAAAATACGGGAAAAAGTCAATGAAAAAAAATTGTTCGGCACGGTCCGGCACTGCTTTTTCCCCCTGTGCCGACAGCTCGGGGGATAGACGAAACTGTAATTTATTTTCCATCAAACAAACAAATTTGTAACTTGTATGTTCCCCAATCGCTTCCAGCATTCGATATTCAGATGTTGTATTGTTTTTGATTTCAACATGTTTTTTCTTATTCTGCAATGGTGGCACATGGATTGCTTATCATCATGCGAAGTTCGATTCAATAAAAAATCCGTCGCCGTTTCGATCCGTTGTACCGGCGGCGACCAAAGCGGCGGGATGAACGTCCATCACAATCGAAGGAAAGCCATGCCGGAGTCAACTTCAGAAAACCGATATGTCGACGCCTCGAGAACGCTTCAGGAAAAGCGGCGGGAAATGGTCTCCCGGTTCTTTACGGGGGATGCCGATGATTTTACGGCGGCGTATTCCCGGCTTCTCGATGATTATTTCAGGGAAAGCTTCGAAAACAGCATGATCGGTCCCCGCATGGGCATCGACAAAAACCCTTATGCCATCATCGCTCTGGGGGGGTATGGTCGCCGGGAACAGTGCGTCCATTCCGATGTGGACATCCTCTTCCTTTTTAAAAAAGAACTCCCCAAAAAGGCCGAAGCCCTCATCCGTGAAATCATCTATCCCCTGTGGGATATCGGCCTGGATATCGGTCATGCCGTGCGGTCCCTCAAGGATTGCATGAGCCTGGCCGCCAGGGATTTTGAAGTGCTCATGTCGCTTTTGGACGCTCGCTTCGTCTGCGGGATGTCGCCGCTTTATACGGAAATGGCGGATCGACTCCGGGAAAAAATCCTTTTTCGTCGCGGTCGCAAGATCGTCGACTGGCTCACCGCGAGGCTCCGGGATCGGCACCGGGTTTTCGGAAATCCCGCCTGCCTGTCCGCGCCGAACCTCAAGGAAGGCCGGGGCGGGCTTCGGGATTATCATGCCCTGCTGTGGCTCTCCCATGTGCGGTTCGGCCTGAAACATCCCCGGGATCTGGAATATCACGGTCACCTTTCCCATGAGGAATATCAGGACCTGGAGCGCTCATTGGCATTTGTCCTACGGGTGCGGAGCGGGCTTCACATCCTCGTCCGGCGCAAATACGATCGACTCCATCCGGATCACCAGGTCGAGCTGGCCGAGCGGTTCGGCTACCGACGGGATCCGAGGCAGCATGCCGTTGAGCGGTTTCTGGGGGAACTCCACGGAAACATGGGGTTTATCCATCAGACCTGCCTCGGGTTCGTCCAGGAAACGGAATCGGCCGGGAAACGTTTCGGCCTCGGGCAAAAGGCCGTCAAGGTCGGTGTTGCCGGGATTGAAATCCGGCGACGGGGACTCGTCTTCGGTTCCGTCAAAACGATCATGAACCAACCGGAGAACCTCCTTCGCGTTTTCGAAGAGAGCGTTCGGCTGGGCCTGCCCCTCGGCCGCGAGACCCGGCGGCTGGTCCGGGAATTCCGGCACCTCATGGATGGAGAGCGCATTCGTTCCCACCGTGTGCGCCGGGCCCTGGAGAAGGTGCTGATTCAGCCCGTTTCCGGCGGTCATGATGTCCTTGGAGCGCTTCACGCCACCGGCATGCTCTCCCAGTTGATTCCAGAGATGGAAACCGTCGTGAACCGCGTTGAATACGACACATGCCACGTCTATCCCCTGGATCGCCACCTGTTGGAAACGGTTGTCGCCGTGGCCCGGCTCGGTGCCGCCGATGCGGGGACGCGTGAAAGCCTGGAGGCGTCCGTGGATACGGACCTCTGCCGCACCCTTCTGGAGGAGGAGATAGACGACCGGCGTCCCCTGGTCTGGGCGGCGCTGTTTCACGACATGGGCAAGGGGTGTCCGGATCGGCATCATGCCGAGGCCGGTGAAGCCGTCGCCCGTTCCGCTCTGGCGCGCCTGGGATATTCCCGGGAGATGATCGATACGGTGGCTTTTCTGGTCCGTAACCATCAACGCCTCCCGCATACCGCGATGCGGCGGGATATCGACAGCGAAGAGACGCCCCGTTTCCTGGCCCGGTTGATCGGCGACATCCCCCGACTGAATATGCTCTATCTTCTCAGCGTTGCCGACCTCAAGGCCACGGGCCCAACCGCCTGGAACGCCTGGACGGCGGCGTTGCTCCGAAGTCTCTTCCTCAAGGCGGCCCGCCGGCTTTTGGACGGGGAATCGGTTTCCGTAAACGCCTTCGATACGTCCCGGGAAAAGATTCGGGACGTCATGGCGGTCTTGGCCTCCTCCCGGGACCGATCGGATGCAGCATCTCTTTTCAGCGTCATGTCGTCCCGGTATCTCCTCGCCACGCCCGCATTCGAGATTCGGGAACACGTCGCGCTTTTCCGGACGCTGGGGGAAAAACCCTTTGTCTGGAAAATCGATCGAAGGGCCGTACCCGACACCCGGAGGGTGGTGGTCCTGGGCCGCGATCTTCCCGGTTTTTTTTCCAACATCGCCGGCGTGCTTGCCCTGAATCGAATCGATGTTCTCGACGCCCGGATTCATACGTGGCGAAACAACGTCGTCCTTGCGGTTTTTACGGTCACGCCGCCCCCTGATCCGCTTTTCGAGGATGAGCGCTGGGTTCGGGCCGCCCGGGAGCTTTTGGCCGTCATTCGGGGAAATCTGGATATCGGTCGAATCCTGGAGGATCGGGCGTCCCCCCCGCGGGCGGCCCTGCCTGCGGCGCCGCCCGACAGCATCCATATCGACAATGCCGACTCCGGCGTCTTTACCATCATCGAGGTCCATACCCGCGATGGACCGGGGCTGCTCTATCGGCTGACCCAGGCCTTGTTTCGGTGCGGCCTTGACATCCTGAGCGCCCGGATTGCCACCCGGGGGGATCATGTCGTCGACGTCTTTTACGTCAGGGACTTCGACGGCCGCAAGATAGCATCCGCCGAAGCGACGGCGCGGGTCCGATCCCAAATCGCGTCCGTCCTGTCGGCATCGGCATACGAAACGTCGTCGTCCGATGCATGCCGGCCGCCGCCCATTTCGTACAACGGGGAACCATAGGGTTTCGGGGGGCATGAGAAGCGGAGATTTTCATCATCATTCGTTCAAGCATCATCGCCTCATGGATAATCATACTTTAATAACGGGAGAGAAAAATGAAATCGGGAGAAAAATGGCGCATGAAATGTAAACTTATCTTACTGACGGCTGTCCTGACGGTGTTGCCCTTTTCGTCGGCCTTCGCCCAGGATGTTATGAACAGCGGCGATACAGCCTGGATCATCGTTTCGTCGGCCCTGGTCATGATGATGACACCGGCCGGTCTGGCGTTGTTTTACGGCGGCATGTCGCGGTACAAGAATCTGTTGAACACGCTTGCCATGACGTTCATCGCCTACTGCCTGAGCAGCATCGTCTGGGTTCTATGGGGATACACCCTGGCCTTCGGGCCGGACGTCGGGGAGTTCATCGGCGGTCTGGACTACCTTTTCCTTGACGGCATTACCGTGGGAAGCCTCACCGGAACGATTCCCACCACCGTTTTCGTCGTGTTTCAGATGACCTTCGCGGCCATCACCGTAGCTCTGGTGCTGGGCTCCATCGTCGATCGTATGAAGTTTTCTTCGTGGATCGTTTTCGTCGTTCTGTGGCTCACCTTTGTCTACAGTCCGGTTTGTCATTGGGTGTGGGGCGGCGGATGGATGCACGCCATGGGCGCTTTGGACTTCGCGGGGGGCAACGTGGTCCACATCAACGCCGGTGTCGCGGGGCTGGTCTTATCCGCCATGGTAGGCAAACGGATCGGCTACGGCAAGGATGCCATGTTCCCCTCGAGCATTACCTTGACGGCCCTGGGGGCCGCCATGCTATGGTTCGGCTGGTTCGGTTTCAACGCCGGCAGCGCGCTGGCCGCCGACGGCGTGGCCGCATCAGCCTTCCTGGTGACCAACACCTCAGCGGCCATGGGGGCCATTGCCTGGATGGCCGCGGAATGGTATGTGAACAAACGCCCGACGGTTCTGGGCATTGCATCGGGCGTGGTGGCCGGCCTCGTCTCCATCACCCCCGCCGCCGGTTTCGTCGACATGAAGGCCGCCCTGGTAATCGGTCTGGTGGCCGGCGCGTTCGGCTTCTACAGCGTCGCCGTCCTCAAGCGCAAGCTCGGATACGACGACTCCCTGGATGCTTTCGGCGTCCACGGCATGTGCGGCATATGGGGCGCCTTGGCTACGGGCATCTTCGCGAATCCGGCCATTACGGGCGGGGCGGCCGGGCTTCTCTACGGGAACCCCCGTCAGATATGGATCCAGTTCGTCTCCGTTATTGCCACGGCCCTGTTTTCGGCTTTGGCCACCTTCATTGTGGTGCTGGTGACCCGGGTTGTCACCGGTGGGCTTCGGGTCGAGGAGGATGACGAGGTCAAGGGGCTTGACGGGGCTATCCACGGTGAACGTGGTTTTGAAATTGAGTTTTAAATATAACTGAAGGAGGAACGACCATGAAAAAGATCGAGGCGATCATCAAACCCTTTAAACTGGACGACGTCAAGGAGGCGCTGAACGAGATCGGCATTCAGGGGATGACGATCTCGGAAGTCAAGGGTTACGGCCGCCAGAAGGGGCACAAGGAGATCTACCGGGGAGCTGAATATGTGGTCGATTTTATACCGAAAATAAAGATCGAGATCGTTGTGGAATCCGCTTGGGTCGACAGGGTGGTGGAAAAGATTCAGGAAGCCGCCTACACCGGAAAACTTGGAGACGGAAAGATATTCGTATTGTCGGTTGAAAAGGCGATTCGGGTTCGCACCGGAGAAAAGGGCAACGAGGCCATCTGACCGCGTTCAAATACCGTTTTTCAATTTTGTCACCGGAAGATCAGGGCGGACACGTAGGGGCGGACCTGTGTGTCCGCCCTTGAGTTTTGTGATAAAACCGCTCTGAATCAGACAGTTTCTTGACTTGGGCGTCAAAACTATTTATGAATCTGGTTTGCATGTTATCAATAACCGATGGTTCTTCGGATTGTAATCCCGGGAAAGCGCGTGACGTCATGCGGCGACGGGTAAGGGGCGCTACCGAACGCCTGATCCGGAGGCCTGGGAATCAGAACTCGTGGAAAGTTGAGTACAGTCACATCATGATGAAAGAAAAAATAACCGGCCTGATCCTTCGGTCGGCGGCGAAGGCCCATGAAGCGGGGATCCTGCCGTCGGCCGAATTTCCGCCGGTCGAGGCCGAATCGCCCAAGATCCCGGCTCACGGGGATTTTTCCACCAACATGGCCATGGTGATGGCCGCAACCCAGAAAATGGCGCCCCGCAAGATTGCCGAAGCCATTGTCGCCCATCTTTCGGACCCCGAGGGTCTTCTTTCCGGGACCGAGATAGCAGGTCCGGGGTTCATCAATTTTTTTGTCCGACCGGAGGCCTGGCATCCGGTGTTGGATGCGGTCCACGCCGCTGACGGCCGTTATGGCGCCGTCGATCTCGGCCGTGGACGGAAGGTGCAGGTCGAATTCGTCAGTGCCAACCCGACGGGACCGCTTCATGTCGGCCACGGCCGTGGTGCCGCGGTGGGCGACAGCGTGGCCAACATTCTCTCCTTCTGCGGATACGATGTGCAGCGGGAATATTACATCAACGATTCGGGACGACAGATCCAGACCCTCGGACGCTCCGTATTCCTTCGCTACAAGGCGCTTGCCGGCCGAACCGTCGACTTTCCCGACGAGTACTACCAGGGAGATTACATTGTCGATCTGGCGCGGCAGATTCATGCGGACAAGGGCGAGAGCCTCCTGGACGGCGACGAGACGACCGCCGTCGACTATTGCGCCCGGTTTGCCGCCGATGCCATCCTGGACGGCATCCGTCGGGATCTGGAGACCTTCGGCGTCCGGTTCGATCAATGGTACAGCGAGCAGACCCTTTATGATTCGGGACGGGTCGACCGGACGATCCGGGACTTCCGGGAGCGGGGGCTCATTTATGAAAAGGAAGGGGCTCTCTGGTTCAAGACCACCGATTACGGCGATGAAAAGGATCGGGTCGTGGTCCGGGCCAACGGCCTGACCACCTATTTCGCCTCGGATATCGCCTACCACCGGGACAAGTACGACCGGGGAATGTCTCGGGTCATCGATGTGTGGGGGGCGGACCACCACGGCTACATCCCCAGAATGACGGCGGCCATCGAAGCATCGGGCATGCGCCGCGAGCAGTTTGACGTCATTCTCGTTCAACTCGTCAACCTGCTTCGGGGCGGAACACCCGTGGCCATGTCGAGTCGCGCGGGCCAATTCGTGACCCTGAAGGACGTTGTCGACGAGGTGGGAGCGGATGCCGCCCGATTCATCTTTCTGACCCGGCATTACGAGAGCAAACTTGATTTTGATCTGGAGTTGGCCAAAAAGAAAAGCAACGAAAACCCCGTTTATTACGTCCAGTACGTTCACGCCAGGATATCGAGCATTCTTGCCAAAGGGGCCGAATCGGGCATCGAAGCGATTTCCCGGGACACCGGAAAGGCCGCCGTTTTGACCGCGCCGGAGGAGATCGGCCTGATCAAGCTCATGGATCGATACCCCGAGGTGATCGAGGCCGGCTGCCGCCTGATGGAGCCCCATCGGATCACTTACTTCCTGATGGAATTCGCCGCGGCGTTTCATGCCTATTACAACCGGCATCGCGTGCTCACGGACGACCCCGATGTGACCTGCGCCCGCCTGCGGCTCGTCATGGCGGTCCGGAAGATCATTCGAAACGGCCTGACGTTGTTGGGCGTATCCTCGCCGGAGAAGATGTGAGGCAACGGGCGTCATGAAAAAAGGATTGAAATCCCGGCCCCTGACCCGGAAAACGGCCCGGGAGTATAAGCCGCCCAAGGAAAAGGGGCTCAAGGGCCCGGTGTTCCGATGGGGCTTCATGCTCTTTGTCGCCGTGTGGATGTTCGTTCTGGGGATCGTCGTGGGCCGCTACGCAACGCCGGTCGATTTCGATCCGGAACAGATTGAAAAGGAGCTGGCCGAGCTTCGCGCCGCCGAGATCCAGAAAGAGAAGGAGCGCCTGAAGGCCGAGGCCAAAGCCCTTTACGACATGGACCTCGACTTTTACGAGGATCTGAAAAATCCGTCCCGGGCACCGGCGGGGACCGAGCGGCCTGAGACGTCCAAGGATATCGCCCCGGCGGGTCCTCCGATGATCAAGCGTCCCCTGTCGACCAAGTACAGGGCTTCGGCCAGGCCCGAAAGCAAGGTGGTCTCACCGGCCAAAGCCGAACCCGCCGGAAATCCGCCGCCGCCCAAATCATCCGCTCCGGTTTCTTCCATGCCGCAGCCGGAGGAGGGCGGCCGCTTTGCCGTTCAAGTGGCCTCCTTCGTTCTGGCATCGGATGCGGATCGGACGGTGGCCATGCTCAAGAAACAGGGATATGCCGGCGTTTACCGCACTGCGGAAAACATTCCGGGAATCGGTGTGCGCTATCGGGTCAGGGTCGGGCAGTTCAGTAACCCCGTTTCGGCCCGGGGCGTCCTGACCCGACTCAAAAACTCGGACAATTTCCGGGACGCCTTTATCCTGAAACAATGAACAACCGACTCCGAGCCGTGTTGAAGGGCGTGGGGTAATGCGGTTCCGGCGGATGCCAATCGATATGGAGCAGTCATGAAAATCACCAAGGAAGAGGTCCTGCATGTGGCGAAGCTCGCCCGTCTCGACATGGACGACGATGCCGTGGAAAAATTCTCGGATCAGATCGGCACGATCCTGTCTTACATGGATTCCCTGAACGGGGTGGACACCGAAGGGGTCGCGCCCACGTCCCACGCCATCTCCCTGAACAACGCCTTTCGGGAAGACGAGGAGACGGGGAGTCTGGACCGTGACGCGGCCCTGGCCAATGCGCCGGAAAAAGAGGACGGCTGTTTTGTCGTCCCCAGGATTGTGGGATAGGGAGGCTATGGATGAAGCTGTATGAACTGACGATTCATGAAGCCCACGACCTTTTGCGGCGAAAGGAGATCTCCGCCGTCGAATTGACCGGCTCGGTTCTGGACCGCATCCGGGAGATCGATCCCCGGGTGGGGGCCTATATAACGGTGGCGAAGGAGACGGCCCTGTCCCGGGCCGCGGCGGCGGACCGCACTGTCGCCGAGGGCCGGATCGGGCCGCTCACCGGCATTCCCCTGGCCGTCAAGGACCTGATCTGCACCCGGGGGCTTCGAACGACCTGCGCCTCCAGAATTCTTGAAAATTTCGTTCCCCCCTATGATGCAGCCGTGATCGAGGCGCTGAACGCCGAAAACGCCGTCATCATCGGGAAGGTGAATATGGACGAGTTCGCCATGGGCTCCTCCACCGAAAACTCCGCCATGGGCATCACCCGAAATCCTTGGGATCTCTCGCGAATTCCCGGCGGCTCCAGCGGCGGCTCGGCGGCGGCGGTGGCTGCGGACATGTGCCTGGGGGCTTTGGGATCGGACACGGGGGGCTCGATCCGCCAGCCGGCGTCTCATTGCGGCGTGGTAGGGTTGAAACCGACTTACGGCCGGGTATCCCGTTACGGGCTGGTGGCCTTTGCCTCATCCCTCGACCAGATCGGCCCCCTGACGAAGGATGTGACCGACTGTGCGCTGGTCCTGTCGGCCATTGCGGGACACGACCGGCGGGATTCCACCTCGGTACCCCGGCCGGTGCCCGACTATACCGCGGCCCTTCGATCCGATATCGCGGGCATCAGGATCGGCCTGCCCAGGGAGTATCATTCCGCGGAGGGGCTGTCGCCCGAGGTCTCGTCGGCCGTCCGGAGCGCCGTCGAGGTTCTGGAGGGCATGGGGGCTCGATGCGTCGAGATCTCCCTGCCCCACGCCGAATATGCCGTGGCGGCCTACTATCTCATCGCGCCGTCCGAGGCATCTTCCAACCTGGCTCGATACGACGGGGTGAAATACGGTTTTCGGGACCGGGAGCCCGGGGATTTGCTGGAGATGTACCGGGGCACCCGATCCCGAGGGTTCGGGCCCGAGGTTCAACGGCGGATCATTCTGGGGACCTATGCGTTGTCGGCCGGATATTACGATGCATATTATGGAAAAGCATCCCAGGTGCGGACCCTGATCGTGACGGATTTCAGGAAGGCCTTCGATGTCTGCGACGTCATCCTTTCGCCGGTCGCCCCGACGCCGGCGTTTCCCATCGGGGAGAAGGTGGACGATCCGCTCACCATGTACCTTTCGGATATCTTCACCCTCTCGGCGAACCTGGCCGGCATTCCGGGGATGTCGGTTCCGTGCGGGTTTTCCGCCGAAGGGTTGCCCATCGGCCTGCAGCTCATGGGCAATCATTTCGACGAGGAGACCCTTCTCAAGGTCGGGTATGCCTTTGAGCAGGCAACGACGGTTCATCTCAAAAAACCGGTGTTGCCTTAAGTGGTCCGAACGCGGCCGCAAGGAGAATCATCATGAGCATTCAGCCCCAGGGAGAGGATCTGCGAAAAGCGGTGAAGTGGATCGCAGCGGAACGAAAATTCAATCCGGATAAAGACATCGGCCTGCTGATCCGGGAAGCCTGTGCCCGGTTTGACCTGTCGCCGCTGGACGCGGAATTTCTGGACCGCTTTATACGGGAAAAGAAATTATCGGATTTATAAGACGTGACGACGATCAAGGTTCTTCCGGAGACCCTCTCCAACAAGATCGCCGCGGGTGAAGTGGTGGAGCGCCCGGCCTCCGTGGTCAAGGAACTCATGGAAAACGCTCTGGATGCCGGCGGCACCCGCATCGTCGTATCGGTGGAGAAGGGCGGCCGCGCGCTCATTCAGGTGGCGGACAACGGCACCGGTATGACCCCCGACGACGCGCTGCTTTCCATCGAGCGCTATGCGACCAGCAAAATATACGATGATGGGGACCTTTTCGCCATCGGCACCCTGGGCTTTCGGGGAGAGGCTCTGCCCAGCATCGCCTCCGTGTCCCGCCTCGCCATGGAAACCCGTCATCGGAGCCGGGACACCGGCGTGCGGATCGAGATGTCGGGTGGAACCCTTGGGAAGGTTACGGAGATCGGGGCTCCCGTCGGCACCCTCGTCGCCGTGCGGGATCTGTTTTTCAACACCCCCGCCCGGCGAAAGTTCCTGAAGACCGTGGCCACGGAAATGAGCCATATCAGCGAGGTGGTTTCCAACATAGCCGTGGGGTGGCCGCAGGTCGCCGTCACCCTCCGGCACGACGGGCGAGAGGTGAAATCCTGGCCGGTCGCCGCGGATTCCGCCGAGCGGGCGGCGGACGTTATCGGCCGCACCATCGACGGGGACCTTCTCCGTGTGGATCGTTCGGCGGACGAGGTCTCCGTGACCGGCTGGATCGCATCCTCCGGCGTCACCCGATCGACCTCCCGCGGCATCTATCTCTACGTCAACGGCCGCTGCATCCGGGACCGGGTGATCCAGAACGCCCTGTTTTCGGGATATCGCGGTCGGATCATGAAGGGACGATTTCCCGTGGCGGTCCTGTTCGTCTCCGTGCCGCCGGACCGGGTGGACGTCAACGTCCACCCCGCCAAAAGCGAGGTCCGCTTTTCGGATCCACAACAGATTCACCGCCTTGTCGAGACGGCCGTCTCCAGTGCCCTGGCATCGGCGGGGCGATCCGGGAAGATGTCTTCTCCCGAAGCCGCCGCGCCTCGTGAAGCCCCTCCGTTTTTTCAGACAGGGGGCGCATCCGGGTTTGGCGCTCCGGCGGATGTCCGAGCGGCGTCGCTTGAGATGTCCGGGCCGCCGCGAACGGCGGAAGATGTTGCCGGCTACCCCGTTTCAGCGGCCTCCCCGGACGGCGGCGAGAAGGTGGAACAACCCCTCCGGAACATCTCGCCGCCGGTGCAGGCGCCCGTGTGGGAGAAGCGTTTTTTCGCCGATCTCGCCGTCATCGGCCAGTTCAGGGATACCTATATCATCTGTGAGACGGGAAGCGACCTGATCCTCATCGATCAGCATGCCGCCCATGAGCGGATCTACTATGAACAGCTCACTCTGCGGGCGGCCGACATTCGCCGGATCTCCCAACGCCTGTTGATTCCCGAAACCGTCGACCTCAATTACCGGGAGGCCGATATCCTGCGAAGTCTGGTTCCGTCCTTCGATGCGGTGGGCATGGAGATCGAACCCTTCGGCGGAAACACCTTCGCCGTGAAATCCCTTCCGCCATTCCTGTCAGGGCGACCGGTCACGCCCATGATCGTCGAAATTCTGGAAAAGACGGCGGAGGTGGGCGTCGCGACCGGGATGGACCGGATTGTGGAGGAAAGCCTGATGGTGATGGCATGCCACGGCGCCATTCGGGCCAACCGCAAGCTCTCGAATCCCGAGATTCGGCATCTCCTCACCCAGCTGGATGCCTGCGAAAACCCCTCTCACTGCCCTCACGGCCGGCCTACCTGGATCCAGTGGCCGGCGCGGTTCCTGGAAAAAGCCTTCCATCGCGTTGTCTGATGCCACGGCGCCGGACTTCGGGACGATTCGCAAGCCCTGTTCGGCAATCAATAAAAATATGAAAGTACAGAGAATTTTCTTGCAAAACAATTTTTGGCCGTGGTAAAAAACGAACGCTCGCTTTATAGGTTTCGGCATCTGTACGATCGGTCATCTCTCTGCCAAAAAAGGGACGGCGGCAAGGGCGACGAGACGCTGCTCTCAGGACACGACCGGTTACCATGGGGAAGAAAACCATCGGAGAAAGAGAAGGGGGAGAATCAGATGAAGAAGAGACTATTCGCAGTCATTCTGTTGTCGCTGTTCCTTGAGGGCACCGCGTTTGCCTCGGCCTACCGCATACCCGAACAATCCGCCGATGCCACGGCCAAGGCGGGGGCCCATACGGCGGCCGCCGTCAAGGCCGACAGTACCTACTACAATCCGGCGAACATGGCCTGGGCCGCAGACGCCTGGCAGGGCGAAATCGACCTCACCTATCTCCACCTGACGGCCATCGAATATCGGGACGCACGATCGTCGCGTTTTGACGGCGACTCGGACAAGGAGAACTTTTTGCTCCCCACCCTGTTCATCGTGTCGCCGGACTACAACGGGTTCCGGTTCGGATTTTCCATCACGGAGCCTTACGGCCTCGCCAAATGCTGGGAAGACCCGTTTCCGAAAACCTTTGCCGAGGAATTCGAGTTGAAGGTCATCGAGTTCAACCCGACGGCGGCCTATCGGTTCAATGACTACATCTCCATCGCCGGCGGGGTCCGCTTCCTTTACAATGACGCATCGGTCAAGAGCAGCGGGGTCGTTACGCCCACGGGCCTCACGGCGACAAGAGACCTGGAGGGCGACACCACCGAATGGGGCTACAATCTGGCGCTCTCGGTGAGGCCGAATTCCAACTCCAACATAGCGGTGACCTACCGGTCCAACGTGGATCTGGACTTCGAGGGGGACGCCGTCCTCGGTACGAACCTGTTTCAGACGACCGTAAAAACGGACGCCGAGGTGACGGTGCCCGCTCCGGCTGTTTTGACCATCGCAGGCGCCTACACCTTTGATAAACTCACCGTCGAACTCCAGTGGGACCGGACCTTCTGGTCAGAGTACGAAACCCTGGACTTCAATTATGATACGCCGCTGATGAATCCGGTATTGGCCGCCTTCGATCAGCCCATCCCCAAGGACTGGGACGATACCGACGCCTTCAGGATCGGTCTGACCTACCAGATGACGAACGTCGTGGCCCTCATGGCCGGATTTGCCTATGACGAGAATCCGGCACCTGACGACACCCTGGGATTCGAGCTGCCGGATTCCGATGCGTGGCTCTATTCCCTGGGGGCACGGTTCACCCTCAACCCCAACATGGAGATCGGCGTCGGCTTTCTTTACGACTACAAGGAAGAGCGCACCGTCACGAACGAGGACATCGACGGCACCTTCGATGATGCCGCCGCGTTTCTCCTGACTACGGGATTCACCTACACCTTTTAGCGCAGCCTTCGATCTTCATGACGGCGCCCCCGCAGGCTTCAGCGATACGCAATCCGGTTGAATGCCGGGCCTGGATGAAAGGGACCCCGATGTGAACGACAGCCCCGCCCCGTGACGCGGCGGGGCTGTCGTCGCGGTTTACCTGAGATGAACGCGGACGCCGGCGTCAAGCGGCATACTCGAAGATCCCGCTGGTGATGACCGCCTCGCCGCCGTCGGCAGGAACGGTTTCCCATAGGACCGTGCCCGGACCGGTCTTCCAGACCAGGGTGCGGATAGGCGTTCCGGGATAGAGGGGCCTGGCGAAGCGGCAGGCGATCCGGCGGACCCTTTCGGGCTCGCCCGGCGTGAGGTGCTTCAGGAGTGCCCGGCAGGCGTATCCGAGGGTGCAGAGTCCGTGCATGATCGGTCTTTCAAACCCCGAGTCACGGGCGAATTCAGGGTCCGCGTGGAGTGCGAAGAGATCCCCCGAGAGCCGGTATAACAAGGGTTGATTCGGATCGGGACGATCGTCGATCACCCCATCCGGCGACCTGTCGGGAAAGACGGGATGCTGCTTTGGGGCCGCCGGTCCGCCGAACCCGCCGTCGAGGCGCGAGAAGAGCGTGAAGACGCTCGTGAAGAGCGGCGCTCCTGAAAGGCGCGTCCGACTCTCAGCCGTTATCAGCGCTCCCGTTTCCGCACCTTTGTCGTAGTACCCGGTGATCCGGGCTTCGGTGGTCAGGGTCCCTGAGACGGGGATGGGGCGGTGAAAAACGAGTTCCTGCTCCCCATGGAGAATCCCCGCCAGATTGGCCCCCGATGCCGCCGCGGCGTCAAAGAAGACATCAAAGACGGCCGCGACGGCGAAGGTTGGGATCACCTTCAGGTTTTTTTCATAACAGTATTCCAACTCGGAAAATCCCGCCCCGACGCCCAGGGCATACAGGACGACGTCTTTCCAACCGTATTCCTTGACATACGGTCCCAGCGGCTTTCCAACGGCGGTCGCATCGAGGGCCATGAGGGTTCTCCTTTCTCGGAAGGGTTCACGCGGCGCGGGACACATCATGCTCCCCGGATTATTATGCCTTCCATCGGGGGATTTCAACCCGAATTATCGGTATCCTTGACAATTCCCGGAGCAGGGCGATATAGAGATAGCACCTCGGAGTTTCAATTTTTCAATTCAACTTTCGACTTTCATGATGGTAACCGGACAGCGGTGCCGGGAGGATACGGCCCGCCCCCATTCAGCGGTGCGTTTCAGTGCCGCCCCCTGCTTTCACAGGTATGATACAAGGCGCCATGCTATCGACCTTCAATTTTCGAGTCATCACCGACTATTTGCCCCTGTTTTTGCAGGGATTGCGGGCGACCCTGTGGATCTCGGCCATGGCCATGTCGGGGGCGTTCATGATAGGCGTTCCGGCCTGCATCTGCCGCCTCTCCAGGGTTCGGCTCCTGTCGGCGCCGGCCGCGGCCTATATTGATGTCGTCCGGTCGACCCCCCTTCTGGTCCAGCTCTATTTTTTCTATTTCGGGCTGCCCAGCCTGGGCCTCCGGCTCACCGAACAGCATATCGGTATCATGGTCCTCTCCCTCAACAGCGGAGCGTACATCGCGGAGATCATCCGGGCGGGCATTCTCTCCGTTCACCCGGGACAGGTGGATGCGAGCATCGCATGCGGTCTCAATTTATTTCAGCGAATGCGGTATATCATCCTGCCTCAGGCCATCGGAGAGACGATTCCCCCGCTTCTGGGTCAGGCCGTCGTTCTGGTCAAAGACAGTGCACTGCTGTCATTGATATCGGTATTCGAACTGACGCGGGCGGGGCAGATCATGGCCTCGGAGCGTTTCATGCCGGCGGAGGGATTTTTCACGACGGCGGCCTGCTACCTTCTGCTCTATTACATACTGAAATCTTTTTCGGGTTGGTGGCGGCATCGTCTGGCGGCCCAGAAAGCCCTGTAAAGAGGGGATGATATGTGGACCTTCTATTTCGAACGGCTCATCGTGAGCCTGCCGTCCTTTTTGAACGGGATCTGGGTTACTGTCCAAATCTCGGGATTGAGCCTGATCGGCGGAACCTTGATGGGGCTTGTGACGGGGATTCTCCGGACCCGGGACGTCAAGGTACTCAGAGGTCTCATTACAATCTATGTCGATGTGGTGCGTGGGACACCTTATCTGATTCAAATTTTTATCTTTTTTTTTATTTTACCCGAGTGGGGACTGCCGTTGGAGGCCTTCGGCGCCGCAGTGGCAAGCCTCACCCTTTATGCCGGTGCCCATATCTGTGAGATCGTTGCCGGCGGCATCGAATCCGTCCCCAGGGGCCAGTGGGAAGCCGCCAGGGCCTCGGGCTTCAACTGGCTTCAACAGATGCGGCTGGTTATCCTTCCCCAGGCCCTGGGAAGCATCCTCCCCCCTCTGGTCGGCCAATACGTCCTTCTCATCAAGAACTCCTCCATCGTCTCCGTCATCGGACTTATGGACGTTACCCGGGTAGGGTGGCTGACAGTGCAGCGGGTCCCCGAGGGGCTCATGGTTTTCGGACTTGTCGGCATCCTGTATTTCTGCGTCTGTTATCCCCTGATCCAACTGTCGCGATGGTTCGAACGGCGTCTCACCATCCGGGATACAACCCTGTAGGCGGCACTTCCATCCTCCCGAAACACGACGTGCCGGATCGGGTCCTGGACGGCCCACGCACCGCCGGGGACAGACGTTAACGGGCGATCATCGCCCGCATCATGTCGCCGGCGTTTTCCGCATGGTCGGCGATGTGCCCAAGGGTTTCCGCCAGTCGGATCATGTGGAAAACGGTGACCGGATCCGTCTCGGCGGTGAAGACCTTTTTTTTGACGATATCCTCGGCCCGGTCGGCCTCGTGCTCCTGCTTCCGGATGTTCCGGATGATCTCCTTGACCACCTTCCGCTGTTTGTCCGAGTAGCCCCTGAAGTACTTGCGGGCCTCGGCCACCATTCGGCTCAACTCCTCCACCGGATCGATGACCGAGTCGATGAGGAGAAAGAACTCCTTCTGGAACTGTTCGGGAATCCCCGGCTCTTCACGGTAGGATATCCAGTCGAGGGTGTCTTCCAGTGCGTCGAGAACGCTGTCCTGCTCCCGCAGGTACCTGAAGAGCTGGAATTTGGGGACGGCCATGAGTGAGCCGACGGGAATATGGCCCCGGATACGCCGCTTTATGGCATCCGCCTCCTGCTCCATGCGCTTGACTTCATCCCTGAGGCCGTCAAAGGATTTGCAGTTGTGGACCATATGGCATTCAATGGCGTGCTGAAACACCCATGCGCACTCCTTGACCTTTTCGGCATGCTCCTGAAGGCTGTCGAAGGGGGAAGTCATGAACATGGATAAGAATGGGATACGCATCTTTCAGGGCTCCTTGTCGCTATATGCTATATGATGAACTCGAGTATCTTGAAGATGACCATACTGGTCAGGGCCGCCGCCGGAACCGTCAGGACCCAGTAGAGCATGATCTGGAATACGATGGTGAAGTTGACCGCCTCGAAGCCGTGGGCCAGGCCGACGCCCAGGACGCCGCCCACCGCCGCGTGGGTCGTGGAGACCGGCAGCCCCAGTTTGGAGGCGGCAAGAACCGTGGTGGCGGCCGCGAAGTCGACCGAAAAGCCGCGGGTGTTGGTGAGGGTGGTGATCTTGTTGCCCAGAGTGTCCATCACGCGGTGACCGGCCATGCCGATGCCGCAGGCGATGCCGACGCCGCCGAACATCAGGAGAAACACGGGGACAGGGATCGTAGGGGCGACGCCGCCGGTCTTGACGAGGAAATAGATGACCGCCAGGGGACCGATGGCGTTGGCCACGTCGTTGGCGCCCTGGGCCAGGGCCACGTAACATGACGTCCCGATCTGGATTCTGCGAAAAATTTCCTCGACGTCGCCGTCGGCTTCATTCCTGAGGATGCGGCCGAGAAGCCATTTCCCTGAAAAACCCATGACAGCGGCCAGAAAAGCGGCGGTCAAAACGGCCGTCGCGTCGCTGAGGGCGAGGGTATTGCCCAGGGGGGTCTTGAACAGGAACGAGAGCACCACCACGAAGCCGGCCAATCCGATAAAAATGGGGGAGAGGCGCATGCCGTGAATGAAGGCCGCCTTCCGGACCAGAATCAGCCGGACGATGATTTTGAACATAACGTAGGCGATGATCAGGCTGAATATGGGAGAAACCACCCAGCTCAGGACGACGCTTCCCAGTTTTCCCCAATTGACGACCGAAAAACCGCCGGCCATGATGCCGAAGCCGACCATGGCGCCGACGATGGAGTGGGTGGTGGAGACCGGAAGGGATTTCCATGTGGCAAAGGAGACCCACAGGGACGATGCCAGGAGGGCCGCCAGTGCACCGATCAGGGCCATATGCGGATCGGTGAGAATGTCCGTGGAGACGATTCCCTTTCGGATGGTGTCGGTGACGTGGGAGCCGATAAAGACGGCGCCGACGATGTTCAGGATGCCGGCGATGAAAATCGCCTGCCGTATGGTGATTGCCTTGGCCCCCACGGCGGAGGCCATGGAGTTCGCCACGTCGTTGGCGCCGATGTTCCATGACATGTAAAAACCGAAAACATATCCGATAATCAGGACAAAGTATTCCGCAGCCACGATTTTCCTTTTTATGGGGTTACAGTCGCCAACGGTGATAATGCCTGCCGCGGCATACGTCAATAGATTTTTTGAGGAGATTCCGTAAGGTTTTCAGCGAAAGGGACCGGCAAGACGGATTCTGCTGCCCCACCCCGAGCATTCGGGCGGTTGCGAATATTCCTTTGAAGAAAGGTGCCGGGTCTGTTATGGATGCCCGAGTCAACCGTGAAGGCGATATACCATGAAACGATTGGACAAAAAAATTTTCGGGATCCTTTTTTTCTCGATTTTCACAGCGGTTACCGGTGTGGGCATCGTGGTTCCCCTTCTTCCCGTCTACGCACATGATCTGGGCGCCAAGGGCATCTATATCGGCCTGCTGTTTGCGTCGTTCTCCCTGTCGCGGACCTTTTTCCTGCCGTTTTTCGGGCGGCGATCGGACCGATGCGGCCGGAAACCCCTTATCGTCTCGGGCCTTTTCTGTTACGGTCTGATTTCCTTTGCCTTCATTGCGGCGGCCAATGTGGAGCTGCTGATCGCCATTCGTTTCGTTCAGGGCATCGCATCGGCCATGATCATGCCGGCGACTCAGGCCTATGTCGGAGATATCACTCCTGAAAACCGGGAAGGCTTCACCATGGGGCTCTTCAACATGTCGACCTTCATCGGTTTGAGCCTGGGGCCCTTCCTGGGCGGCCTTCTGAACGACCATTTCAGCCTGGACGCCGCCTTTGTCAGCATGGGCGTCCTCTCCTTCATCGGCTTTTTCCTGAGCCTCCTGATGCTGCCCCCGGCCGCCACCGAACAGGTGATCGTCCGCAGGGAAGCCCCCGTGGCCTTCAGAACACTCCTGAAGGACCCTTATGTCGAGGCCATTTTCGTGTTCCGGATGGCCTACACCGCTTGCATCGGGGCCATATGGGGATTTTTGCCCGTCTTTGCCGACGCCGAATTTTCCCTCTCCAGTTCGTCCATCGGCATCCTGGTCATGCTGGGGATCTTTACCAGCGGCATTCTCCAGACCCCCATGGGCATTATCGCAGACCGGTGGAACAAGCGCCTCATGATTCTTCTCGGCGGAGGGATCGTTGCCTATTCCATGGTATTGTTCCAGTGGTCGTGGGGATTTTGGGACCTGTTGACGGCCAGCGTCGTCTTCGGCATCGGGGGCAGCATGGGCATGGCGCCCCTCATGGCCGTCACCGTTCAGAAGGGTGCCCGGATCCGGGGTATGGGCGCGATGATGTCCCTGGTCACCGTGGCCCACAGCCTGGGCATGATGCTTGGCAGCCTGTTGGCGGGCATCATGATGGATCTTGTGGAGATGCGCTATGTCTTCACTTCCTCCGGGGGGGTGATGGCCCTGGGAACGGTGGTCTTTTTCGTCCGCACCCTGGAGCGAAAGAAAAGAGAGGTCTCCGATTGACGCGGCGGGTGTCCCGAGGATGCCTTAACGATAACCCGAACGCCGCCCGCCGTCTGCCGCGGGCGGGGGTGAACGAAAAAAGGAGATTACGGATATGAGACCCACCCGAGAAGCGGCGTTTCAGCTGCTGACCCGATACAATGAAACGGAAAGCCTCATCAAGCACGCCCTGGCCGTGGAGGGCGTCATGCGCTACATGGCCCGCAAGCGGGGCGAGGACGAGGAGAAATGGGGCATTGTCGGGCTTGTTCACGATCTGGATTACGAAAAGTATCCCGACCGCCACTGCGCGAAAACCGAGGAGATCCTTCGGGCCGAGAACTGGCCCGAGGAGTATGTCCGGGCCGTGGTCAGCCATGGATGGGGAATCTGTTCGGACGTGAAGCCCGAGTCGGAGATGGAGAAGACGCTCTTTGCCGTCGACGAGCTCACCGGCCTTGTGACCACATCCGCCCTGGTCCGGCCCAGCCGGAGCGTCATGGATCTGACGGTCAAATCCGTCAAAAAAAAATGGAAGGACAAGCGGTTCGCCGCGGGTGTCGACCGGACCATCATTGAAAAGGGCGCCGGGATGCTGGGTGTCGAACTGGGCGAACTCATCACCGACACCATCATGGGAATGCGCGAGGTGGCCGACGCCATTGGCCTGAGGGGAGAGATTCCGGCGTGATCCGTCAGGGGCGTCGCCTGGGATGGGTGATCTTTTCCTTGAGCTTCTCCCGGGCGTGGCTGAGCTTTTCCTTCTCCTTGATGAGCTTTTCCCGGATGCCCTCCCGATATTTCAGGATCATCGACAAGGCCATGTAATACCCTATAAGCGCGACGGGAACGCCCAGAACGATCCCGCCGACGGTCAGGATCCAGAATATGGCCGGGGCGTTTTTAACCAACTGGAGGATGACGTCCAGGTTCAATGCGCCGGGAAGACAGCAGGGGTTGTCGATGCTGAGAATCCTGTTCCCCACGTAGAAGGTGGCCGCATAGATGAAGGGCGCCGTCAGCGGGTTGCTGATCCAGGCGCCCGTGGCGGCCGCGATTTTGTTCCATTTGAAAAGGGCGGCCAGAAACACGGCGATCGCCATGTGGAGCCCCATGTAAGGCGTCATGCCGACGAACAGGCCCAGGGCGAATCCCAAAGCGATCTCTTTGGGGTTTCCCCGGATTTTCACAAAGCGATCGTAGGCTTTCTTAAGCGCCGGGATGATCCGTCCGGAAAGGCCGTGGGTGGGAAATTTTTCTTTCGATGCCATGGTGATTTCGGTTGACCTTCCTGTGGAACGGCATTACCCGAGCCCGATCACCATCGCCAGCCGTCCGGTGGCGTGCTCGCCGCGGTAGGAGAAGAAGAGATCGGTCCGGCATCGGGTGCAGAGGCGGCTTGTGAAAATATGTTCCTCCGGGACACCGGCGTTCAAGAGCTGATCCCGGCTTGCTGACCAGAAATCGAAATGGCGGTTTTCTCCTTTGTATTTCCAGAATTCCCTGGGTATTTCGTTTCGGTAATGGATGAATTCCGCGCAGCACGGACCCAGAGACGGACCGATGCCCGCCCGGATATCCCGGGGATCGCACCTGAAACGGGATGTCATGGCGCCGACGGTCTTGCCGATGATGTTCCGAATGCTGCCCCGCCAGCCGGAATGGACGTTGGCCGCCACCCGCTGCCTGGGATCGTACAGCATGACGGCCTGGCAGTCGGCCGTCTGGATTACCAGGCCCGTTCGGGGAATGTCGGTCACCATGGCGTCGGCCGCAGGAAGGGTGTCGGGATCGGCAACCTCCGGTGCGCCGTTTTTCAGCACCACCACGTCGGTGCCGTGAACCTGCCGGATGAAAGCCAGTCGAAGGTTTCCCAGGCATCGGGAGACACGCTCCCGATTGGACGCCACGGCTTCCGGCCGGTCTCCCAGGCTTTGCCCGACGTTCAGGGCGGCATAAGGCCCCAGGCTGGCGCCGCCCTTCCGGGTGAAGACGCCGTGGCGGATGCCGGGAAGACTGGCCAGATTGGGGAATTCGAAAAACGGGACCCCGTTCTCCCTTCTTGAAATCATTGGAATATCCTTGCGTTGTCACGGATTTGAACTTCGGAACTATAAAGAAAGACGGCGAAAGTGTCAATTGTTAACGGGTTGAATAGAAAGAGATACTGCACAAAAGATGCGAAATCTGGAAAATGGGAACGACAACGCTTGACGGGAACCGATATGTCGACTATTTTTTCCTATCATCAAGCTTTCGGGGTCCGTGCCGACGGCGGACAGCGCCGGCCGCGGGTGACCCCTGAACCGGCCTTGCCCAATGGGTCTGCCGTTGTCCGGACCCGGTCGGAAATCTGAAGGAGATTTGGATATGCCCATTTACGAGTACGAATGCTGCCAATGCTGCGCACGATTCGAACGGATCGAATTTTCGGGGGATGCGCCCGCAAATGAATGCCCCGAATGTCACGGGACGGATGTGCGGCGTCTCATCTCCGCCGGAACCGTGAGGCCCCAGGGAATCCCCAGGGGCGCCGGCGGTTTTACCCCGCCTCAGGCAACCTGTCGCAAAGGGGGCGGGTGAGCCATCTGATATCGGCCTCAGGTTGAGGCTGCCGTTGTCGACTGAAGGACAAAACCAGGTTTTCGGCTCAAACCTGGTTTTGTCGTCTCTCAACCCCGTCGTCAGCCCGCCATCCGGCAGTGGTTCAGCAGGGCGGGCAAATGATGACATACATTACCCGAAAGGATGCCATGGAACTTTCAGCCCAGCAGAAGGCCGCTGTGGAGCACACGGGGGGGCCGGCTCTGGTCGTGGCAGGCGCCGGTTCGGGCAAGACCCGGACCCTGACCGCCAAAATCGACTACCTGATTCAAAAAGGATACGATCCCGAACGGATTCTGGCCATCACCTTCACCAACAAGGCCGCCGACGAGATGAAACGGCGCCTGGCGGATCTGACCGGGCTGTCCCGCTTCCGGTTTCCCTGGGTCCGAACCTATCACTCCGCCTGTTTCCGTATTTTGAAACGGCACTGCGAGGTGCTGGGCTATACCGTCCCTCTGCAGATCTATTCCGGGTACCAGCAGCAGAAGCTGTTCAAGGAGATCGTCGTGGGCGCCGGCTTCGACAAGAAGCACGTCATGCCCCTGCTTTCCCGGATCTCCCACGCCAAGAACTCGGGAAATCCCGACGGCTATTTCGACAGCCGCCGCAGAAGCTTCCGCCTTCCGGTCCGGTCCCTCTACACCGCCTATGAAAAAGCCCTCCGGGAGGCCAACGCCGTCGACTTCGACAACATCCTCCTCCTGACCCGAAACCTGCTCAGGGACCATGATGAGATCCGTCGGGAGTATCAGGCCTTGTTTCAATATATTCTGGTGGATGAATACCAGGATTCCAATGATCTCCAGGAGGAGTTGACCCGGCTCTTTCTCAAAAACGGCAACCTCTTCTGCGTGGGGGACGACTGGCAGGCCATATACGGCTTCAGGGGCAGCAACGTCAACCACTTCCTTTCGTTCCCCGAGACTTACGCCGGCGCGCGGATTTTCCGGCTGGAGCAGAATTATCGGTCCGTCGACGAAATCGTCCAGGCGGCCAACGATCTGATCGGCTACAACAAGCAGCGTATGGAGAAACAATGCTTCTCCAAAAAGCGGGGCGGGCTGGTGGAGCTGCATGATTTTTACGATGAAGGCCAGGAGGCCGCCTGGGTCCGGCGCAAGGTCCAGGCCCTCCGGAAGACGGGGATTCCCTATCACCAGATGGCGGTGCTCTACCGGACCAAATTCTGTTCCCTTTCCTTCGAGAAGATTTTCCGGGCCTCCCGTATTCCCTACCAGATGATGGGGGCCAAGGGGTTCTTCGAGCGCAAGGAGATCCTCGACATCAACTGCTATCTCACCGCCGCCGTCTTCCCAAAGGACGACGTCGCCTTCGAACGGATCGTCAACACCCCCAAGCGGGGCATCGGGCCGGGCATGCTCAAAAAGATCAACCAGGTCCGTACCGAAGAGATGAGCCTCCAGGATGCGGCCCGGAAGGTGGTGGCCGAACGGGTCATGAGCCCCAAGATCCACAAGGCCCTGAGCACGCTTCTGGGCCATCTGGACGAGATCCGGGACATGGCGCCGGCCACGGCCGTTCATGCGGTGCTTTCACGGTTCGACTATCTGGAGCACCTGAAGGAATATACCAAAGGCAACGCCATGGATTATATCGCCCGGGAAGAGAACATCAAACAGCTCATCTATTCCGCGGGTCAGCACACTCACCTGGTGGATTACCTCCAGGAGGCCTCTCTCGTCAATGAGGACCGGGAGGAGGACGAGAACGAGCGGGATCTCGGCGTCAAGCTGTCCACGATCCATGCCAGCAAGGGCCTCGAATACGGGGTGGTCTTCATCGTGGGATGCGAGGAGAATCTCTTCCCCCACTGGAAGTCCCTCGAATCCCCCGAAGGGGTCCAGGAGGAGCGGCGGCTCATGTATGTGGCCATGACCCGGGCCGAACGCTTTCTCTATCTTACATCGGCCGAATACCGAAGGGGGCAGTCCAATGCCCGAAGCCGGTTCTGTGAGGAGGTCGAAGACGCCCTCGGCTAAGGTTTGCCCGGGGGGCGTCTCCAGAACTTCCGGTGCGGGTTTCGTCTCCGGCGGTCAATGCCGGGACAACGGCGGGGTGAGGGGTGAAAAGCGGCGCCCGGTGCCGACCGTCATGCGCACCGGGCGATGATTCATGATCCTCAGGGCTTGCCAAAAACAGCCGGGGGCTTCTGGGTATCGCCGACGGCGTTGGGGAAATCCTTGGCGACGTGAGCCTTCTGGCCGGTTTCGATGAGGTGGTTCGCCTCCTCCATGAAAATGTTATAGCGCAGCTTGACCTCGTAGAAGCCGTGCCACCAGGCGTAGTCCGGGGCCATCATCATGGTGCCCATGCGCGCCCGGCGTCCTTCGTGGTGCCAGAGTTCATAGAACTCCACCTCCAGCCGCTCGTCGAAAAACCGGGTCGCGTCGAGCAGCCCTTTTTCGTTGAGCTCGTCGAACTTCTGCTTGGCCGGCTTGTAGTAAACCTCGTTGTACTCCTCCACAGCCTTGTCGAACCCATTGTAGAAATCCTCGATCCAGGATTCGCCGTGGCAGGCGCTGCAGATATTTTTCATTTTCTGCCGCTCCGCCTGCCAGTCGGTCCCGGAGGGGAATGCCGCGAAATCCTGGGGGCGCACCGTCAGGGGGGCCTGGGTTTCCCAGGAGAGCCGCTGGGTCACGTCGTGGCTGGTGGGTTCCTTGCCGGAGCCGGACATGTGGCAGGCCGCGCATGTGGGCGCGCGATAGTCGAGGCCGGGGGTCCATGTGCCGCCGGCGGCGTCGAAGTTATATTCGTCTTTATAGGCGTGGTAGATGGTGCCGTGTTTGGATTCCTCGTAGATTTCGATCTGGGGATGATCCGGCCCCAGGTGGCACTGGTCGCAGGCCTCGGGCATTCGGGCTTCGCCCACGGAGAAGCGGTGGCGGGTGTGGCAGGAGGTGCAGGATCCCTTGCTGCCGTCGGGGTTGATCCGCCCCACGCCGACGTTGGGCCATGTGGCCGGATCGATCTTGCCGGCATCGTCGATTGTGACCACGGTTCCGTGACAGTTGTAGCAGCCGGTCTTGCGCTCGTTGTCGGAGTTCATGCCCTTGTTGAGCCAGGGATCGATCTTCCACATGATCTCGATGGTGTTGGCGTGCTTGGACTTGCTGTACTGGAGGGCCTCGTCGGGGTGGCATCGGGAGCAGTCTTTGGGCGTCACGATGGCGGCGACGGGCATCTTGTACTTGGCCTCGCCCCACGGCATGTCGGAGCGCCCGTAGTATTTTTCGTGACTCTGGGCGATGTCCCGGTCGCCGGGCTGCACCAGGTGACAGTCGAGACAGGTGATGTTGGCGTTGGCGTGGCGGCTTTTGGCCCAGTCGGCGAAGACGCCCGGGGTGGTGGCCCGGTGGCATTCGATGCATGCCTGAGCCTCGGGGGGAACGCTGCGTTCGATGCGGTACTCCTTGGCCTTGGGGAAATTGGGCTGTTCGGCCGACGCGCCGGTGAAAAACAGGCCGACGACCAGCAGACCGGTGGTGAGAAACAGCAATGATCGCCTCATGGTGACTGCTCCTTTCTGTTGCCGGTTAAAACAAGCGTGATACGGTTATAACTGAACGATTTTCAAGTGGTTGCAGAGGGTGAAAATCCGATATCGGCCTCGGGTCAAAGCTGCCGCATTCCCTTGGCCTGATACGGTATGATCCGGCTCTGGCGAAACATGATCACGCCCCTTTCGGTGTGGACCAGATCATAATGGCAGTCGACACATTTCTTTTCATACCCGGGCCGGGCATGGACCACCGACCGATGGGCCAGCATGGCCCCGCGCTGGGTGGGCATGTACAGCAGATTGCGGTGACATTTCTGGCACTGATCATTGTCAAAGGCGGCATAGGCGGCTTCCCGGGCCTTTTCGCGGTCGTATTCGTCCTGGAGAAAATGGGCCGCGACATCCTTGATGCCGTGATAGGTCTTGGAAAAAAAGAAGTTGAAGGTGTCCTGGGGGGCGGGGAGATGGCAGTCCATACAGTCCACAACCACTCCGGCGGCGTTGTTGGTGTGGGTGGAGGAGCGCCATGCCGTCACCGCCGGCTTGATTTCGTGACACGAGGCGCAGAATTCCGGCGTGGAGGTGCGCACCATGGTGTAGTAAGTGATGCTGAAAAGGGGAAAGGCGATGGCGATGCCGACACCCACGAGGATTGCCGAAATGATGAATTTTTTCATGCTTACCTCCCTGGATTGGTTTTCGAATCACGGTCCGCAACGAATCTGAAGGGAATCGGAAAAGAGTCGCCAGGCGCTTCGGGAATGCCGCATCAGATCAAACTCTCCTCCGCTGATGTGCCAGATGACGGCGGCCGGCTGGATCATGCCGAAAAAGGCGACGGCAATATCCCGTGCGGAGATATCGCCGCGGATCGTGCCTTCAGCTTGCCCGTGGCTCACGATCGACTCCACGCGCCCGAGCACGTCACGGATAATGTCGTAGAGTTCCTCCTGCTTTTCCGGCATACCGCCGAGGACCTCCTCGGAAAAGACGATCCTGGGGATCGCGCTGTTGCCGGCAATGAGCGCGATATGACGGTTGAAGAGCCGGTGAAGCATGTCGACGGCATCGATCTCCAGTCGCTCCACCGCCTTGAAATGGGCGTCCAGACGCGACCGAATCAGCCGCAACACCGACGTGACGATGTCGCCTTTGTTTCTGAAGTGCCGGTACACGGCCGAGGGTACGATGCCCACCTTTGCCGCAACCGCGGCGACACTGAGACGACGGGTCCCCCCTGTGCGAACGATGTCCAACGCCGCTTCAACGATCTGATCCTGGCGAATCTCGGTGACGAATCGTCGTTTTGTCATGGGAAAAATAGGTGAATAATTATTCACATAAAAAAGATCGTCGTGGCTGTCAAGCCAATATTTCGGACGTTGCATTCCTTCACGTGAGGAATGCGCCTCCGATGATCGCCGCCTTTCCGGGTCGGCGTACCGGAAATTCAGCAGACCGGAAACGCCCCTTCGGCCAGGGCTTGCGTAAAGGCGTGAATGTCGTCGAGCTCCTGCCTGACGAGGGCTTCGATGTCGGTGGAGACCGCTTTCACGGTGGTTCCGGCCGCGAGGGAGAGCGCCACCGAGGCAATCAGCGGCTGATCGATGGGGCGGCCGATCTGGCTGCAAAGCCAGACATAGACCTCCTCTACGCCCGGTACCCGGGCGTGGATCTCGCCGGCCAGCCGGTGGGTGAACAGCGTGTAGATTTTGCCCACGTGGCTGGTGGGGTTTTTCCCGGCCGCTGCTTCGGTGCCGACAGGCCGGTTCAGCGGGATCAGACCGTTGACCTTGTTGCCGCGTCCCACCTGGCCGCCGTCGGCGCCTTCGGCCGAGGTGCCCAGGACCGTCAGATACATGCCCGCATCCCCCCGGGCGGGGTCGTCGAGACAGTTGAGGTCGACCGTCACCGTGTCGATGGTCTTCAGGCGCTCCGCCAGGTGAGCCTCTAGGACGCTTTTGATCTCGGCCTTTCGGGAAAAATAGGTTCGATTGTCGGGAATGAACCGGTCAACAAAAGCCGTGGCGACCGTCAGGGTCAAATGGCGGTCTCGCCGGCAGGCCATGACCTTGACGTCCTCCCCGGTTTCAGGATAGCGCTTTTTGAAATCCGCCGAGTT
>NZ_JBFXGG010000026.1:0-3847 GCF_050178255.1 Desulfococcus sp.
AGTATGCATAAACTGTCATTATAAATATGCATCATTAAGATGGATGGCACAAGCTTTTTTCAGGTGGTCAGGAGTTTGAAAAAGGCTGAAGACTGAAGGCTGAAGGCTGTAGACTGAAGACTGTAGGGGTGCGTCTGGGGCGTGTATGCCCGTCAGTCTCTGTCCGGTCACCATGATGAAAGCCGAAAGCTGAGTTAACCCCCTGATCACTCTAAAACTCTAAAACCCTAAAACCTTAAAACTCTCAAACCCTACCTCCTTAAATCCCTATAAGTCAAGTTATTTTCCCTCAAAACCGTTGACAGGGGCGCGGGAGACGCTATATTCAAAAAACGGCATCGACGGTTTGGGGGCCTTCAACCCTCGAATTAACAACAGGAGTATTCATGGCCATTCAGGATCGAAAAATCGGCTTTCTGGGCGCGGGCAACATGGGCGAGGCGATCATCGGCGCTCTGCTCGGCTCCGGCATCCTTCCCGGAGAACATATCTGCATCAACGACGTCAACGCGGAGCGGCTCAGCTACATGCACAAGACTTACGGCGTGGCTCCGGTCCGGGACAACGCGCGGCTCTTCGCGGAATGCGACACCGTCGTCCTGGCCGTCAAGCCCCAGCAGATGACCGATGTGCTGGGGGAGATCAGCAGCGGCCCCGAATACGGCGTCGGCGGACGCACCCTGGTGATCTCCATCGCCGCGGGGTTTCCCATTCGCAAGATCGAAGCCCTGCTCTACGGTCCCCTGGACGAGGACCGGGCCCGAAGGATGCCCATCATCCGGGTGATGCCCAACACGCCTGCGCTGGTGCTGGCCGGAATGTCGGGCATGAGCCCCAACCGCCACGCCGATGCGCAAGACATCGAGGCGGCCATGGAGATCCTGGGCGCCATGGGAAAAGTCATCGTCTTCGAGGAGGAAAAGCTGGATGCAGTCACCGCGCTTTCCGGGTCGGGGCCGGCCTATGTCTTCTACCTCATCGAGGCCATGACCCATGCGGGTGTCGCTGCGGGGCTCGACCCCTCGGATGCCGCCGAACTGACCCTGGGAACCCTGGACGGCGCGGTGCGGCTGATTCAGGCCAGGGGGGAACCCCCCGAGGTCCTGCGTCGAAAGGTCACGTCGCCGGGCGGCACCACCGAGGCCGCCGTCAATGTCCTGGAAAGGAACAACGTCCGCCGGCATATCGTCGATGCGATCCTTGCGGCGGCGCGACGGGCCGAAGAGCTGAGCCGATAGGCCCTGCCGGTCCGCGGCGGTGACGGCGAGGGGGAATTCTTGAATCCTGTGAATAACGGATTGATACCGTCGATGGGGCGGGTGCTTGTCTGCGTCCTTCTGCTCCTGGCCGGATCAACGTCCGCGACGGCGCAATCGGGCGGGATCCTGGGGGAGGCTTCACCAGCGGCGCCTGCCGATCCCTTTACCTTTATCATAGCTGTCGCCCCCGAGCGCATCGCTCCGGGACAGGGCGGCGTCATCACGGTTTCCGCCGGGATTCCCCCCGGCCACAAACTCTATGCGGACCGGACGTTCATCGAGCCGGTCCCGGTATCCGGCATCGCCTTCGGGCCCCTCGACGTTCCCAAGAGCGTCGAAAGGACCGAGCCGGACGGGAATACGGCCCGCTTCCATGTAGAGGACGCGACCTTCCGCCTGCCGGTGTCGGTGGATGCTTCGGCGCCGGTCGGGTCCGCCATTGTCGTCCCCCTGACGATCCGGTACCAGGGCTGCGCCGGAGACCGGTGCTTCTTTCCCCGGGAAAAACGGTTAACCGTCACTGTCGATGTGGTCGGGTCCGTTGCGGAACAGAACGTTTCTCCGGCGCCGGTTGCGGACGCAGCGGACGCATTGGAACCGCCGCCTTCTGAAAACCCCTATTGGCGCGCCCACCGCCGTTTCGGGCTGGTGGGGGTCCTGGCCGCGGCCTTTGCCTGGGGCCTCCTGGCCAGCCTGACCCCGTGCATCTATCCCATGATTCCCATCACCATGACCGTTATCGGCGCCGCCGGCGCGGGGAGCACCCGCAGGGGGTTCGGTCTCTCCCTGATATATGTGGGGGGCATGTCCCTGGTCTATGCCGCCTTCGGGGTCGCGGCCGCGTGGTCGGGAGGACTGTTCGGCGGGTTCGCGGGCCACCCGGCCGTCCGTATCGGGGTGGCGGTGATTTTCACGGGTATGGCCCTGAGCCTCTTCGATCTCTTCCACATCCGGATGCCTGCGTGGGCGGCCTCCCGGATCGGCATGAAGTTCGGCGGGGGCGGGGTGGGCGTATTTCTGACCGGCGCGGCGGCCGGCGCCGTGGTGGGCCCCTGCGTGGGGCCGCTTCTGGTGGCGCTTCTGGTCTATATCGCCACCCTGGGGGATCGACTCCAGGGTTTTTTGATCATGTGGAGCTTCGCCCTCGGCATGGGGACCCTTTTCGTCGTGATCGGCACATTCTCCGGCGCCGCGGCGGCGCTGCCCAGGTCCGGCCCATGGATGGAGCGGCTCAAACGGTCCTTCGGAGTGCTGATGCTGGCGGCG
This sequence comes from Desulfococcus sp., assembly GCF_050178255.1. Taxonomy (NCBI): domain Bacteria; kingdom Pseudomonadati; phylum Thermodesulfobacteriota; class Desulfobacteria; order Desulfobacterales; family Desulfococcaceae; genus Desulfococcus; species Desulfococcus sp. The sequence goes on from NZ_JBFXGG010000026.1 coordinate 2,526, forward strand.
GCCCTCTATTATGCCGCGCCCCTCATGCCCGAGAGAATCCTCTGGCTCTCCATGGGCGCCCTTTTGATCGGCGTCGGCGTCTTCATCGGGGGTCTTGACGGCCTGTCGGCTGCAGCCGGCGGGTATGACCGGCTCCGAAAAGCCGCGGGCATCCTCTGCCTCACCCTGGGCATTGCCTACGCCGCCCGCTTCGCCCTGGCCGGGGCCGGGGTCGGGGGCGCGACAGGTTCACCCGCGGCAGCGCCCGCCGGCATCGCCTGGATGACCGATGAGGCCGCGGCCCTTGCGGCGGCCCATCGGGAAAAGCGACCGGTCCTGATCGACTTTTATGCAGACTGGTGCGCGGCCTGCAAGGACCTGGACCGAAAGACCTTCTCGGATCCCCGGGTCGTCGCCGCCGCCGACCGGTTCGTGGCCCTCAGGGTCGACGGCTCCGACCCGTCGGACCCCGAAGCGAAGGCCCTGCACCGGAAGTACGGCGTCGTGGGACTCCCCACCCTCGTCTTCATCGACAGGACGGGACGGATCGCGAAGACCGAAACCGTCACCCGGTTCATTGGGCCTGAGGGGTTGTTGGAGAGGATGGGGAGGTTCTAGGGGGGTAGGGTGTTAAGGTTTTAGAGTGTTAGGGTTTTAGAGTGTTAGAGTGTTAAGGTTTTATGTGGTTATGTGGTTATGTGGTTGGGTTTCAAGCGATTCGAGGGTCGGTCCCAGAATTTATGAGAAAATGACGTTTTCTTAGAAGAAGGATTCAGGATTTAGAGTTTATGGGGTTATGGGGGAGGTCGTATTGAAATATTTGTGGATTGTGATGGTCATGGCTTTGCTCGTGGGGGCACCTGCCGTTGTTGGGGCGGGGGAGGCTCGGGAAGAGGGTGTTGCCGCGGCCGGGGGCAAAGGCACGGCAGCGGCCGGGGTCCGATGGTATACCTTCGAGGAGGGCTTCAGCCGGGGGCAGCGTGAAGGCAAGAAGATCTTCCTGAATTTCTACGCGGACTGGTGCCAATATTGCCAGGTGATGGAAGAGAAGACCTTCCGGGACAACGCCGTGGCGGCATATCTCAACGACCATTACATTCCCATTCAGGTCGATTCGGACCGGCAGCCGAAGATCGCTGAGCAGTATCGGGTCGAGGGGCTTCCCGCCACCTTCTTTATCGCGTCTGACGGGACGAGCATCGGATCCCAGCCGGGCTATATTCCCCCGGAGGTCATGCTGCCCCTGCTCAGGTTCATCCACACGGACAGCTACCGAAAGATGGATTTCGAGACCTTCCGGGAACGCCCCTGACAGCCGGCCTGACAGCCGGCCTGACAGCCGG
>NZ_JBFXGG010000026.1:3947-40973 GCF_050178255.1 Desulfococcus sp.
CCTGACAGCCGGCCTGACAGCCGGCCTGACAGCCGGATAGACGCGGGCTGTTCAGAGCCGGTCGGCGAGTGTCGACGTCGATGATCGCCGCTCCCGCCGCTGTTTCCGTCGACGGGCGCAGCGCAGGAACAAGCGTACGGCAATGGAGAGGATGACAGCGAGGCTCATGCCCGCCAACAGGACCGGCACCCAGGCATACCGGTGGAATTCCGGCGTCTCCAGGGCCGTCAGGTACCCGATGACCCCAAAGATGAAGCCCCCCGCCATGACCGCCATCGTCACGATACAGGCGAGCGTGGAATCATACCAGGGAACCACGGTTTCCCGGAAAAGGGGATTTTCGTAGAGGGGCATAGGAAGTCAGGGTGTTAGGGTGTTAGGGTGTTAGGGTTTTAGGGTTTTAGGGTGTTAGAGTGTTAGAGTGTTAGAGTGTTAAGGTTTTAGGGTGTTAGGGTTTTAGCATTCCGGCACGGCCATGGTCAATAGATAGACTGAAGGCTGAAGGCTGAAGACTGAAGGGTACATCCGCCAAAACCGCCTAACGAATCCCATAAACCGTCCCTTAACACCATAAAACCATAAAACCTTAAAGCCTTAAAACCATAAAACCTTAAAACCATAAAACCTTTATCCCCTATACCACATTTCCCCCCTCCCTTCCCCCAGAAAAGCAGATAACTTTTTTTCTCCTGTCTTTTTCGATAGCTACGGTGTGTGATGGGAAAATGCACTATATGTTGCGCCAAATGCCTTGACATGTACCATATGTGGTGATATCAACCCGCTTGCTGTTGCGGTCCGCAAGGGACCGGGCAGCCGAAATCCCTCATCTTGAAACCTGACGACATCAGCAAAAGAGGAATCCCTGTGTTCGAAAAGATCAAAAAGCGCGACGGCAGAATTGTGGAGTTTGATTCATCCAAGATCACCGCGGCCATTCTCAAGGCGGGAAAGGCCACCGGCGAGTTTGGCGAGCGGGAGGCCCGGAAACTCACCCTGCGGGTTCTGACCCTGACCCACGAGATGCGTTTCGGGCCGGTGCCCGAGGTGGAGGAGGTCCAGGACGTGGTGGAGCGGGTTCTCCTCGATTCCCCTTATTCCATTACCGCCAAGGCCTACATCCTCTACCGGGAGCAGCACAGCCAGATCCGGAACATCGCCACCAAGGCCCGGGTGGATCTGGTGGATCACTATCTGGAGCGGCTCGACTGGCGCATCAAGGAGAACAGCAACATGTGCTACTCCCTCCAGGGCCTCAACAACTACATCTCCTCGGACATCACGGCCGAGTACTGGCTCAATCGGATCTATCCCCCCGCCATCCGGGACCTGCACAAACGGGGCGATTTTCACATCCACGACCTGAGCCTCCTGTCGGTCTACTGCGTGGGGTGGGACCTCAAGGACCTGCTCAAACAGGGTTTCCGGGGCGTTGCCGGGAAGGTGGAGAGCGCGCCGCCCCGCCATCTCCGTTCCGCGCTGGGCCAGATCGTCAATTTCTTCTACACTCTGCAGGGAGAGGCGGCCGGCGCCCAGGCCATCTCCAATTTCGACACCCTGCTGGCGCCCTTCATCCGGTATGACGAGCTCGACTACGGCGAGGTGAAACAGGCGATCCAGGAGTTCGTCTTCAACATCAACATTCCCACGCGGGTCGGTTTCCAGACGCCCTTCACGAACATCACCATGGACCTCTCGGTGCCCGGCATCCTGAAGGACCATCCGGTCATCGTCGGCGGCGTCGAGGGGGCCGAGACCTACGGCGACTTCCAGGCGGAGATGGACGTCCTCAACCGCGCCTTCGCCGAGGTCATGATGGCGGGGGACGCCCGGGGCCGGGTCTTCACCTTTCCGATCCCCACCTACAATATCACCCCGGATTTCGACTGGGACAACCCCAATCTCGACCTCATCTGGGAGATGACCGGGAAGTACGGCATTCCCTATTTTTCCAATTTCGTCAATTCGGACATGTCCCCGGAGGACGCCCGCTCCATGTGCTGCCGGCTGCGCCTCGACAACCGGGAACTCCTCAAGCGGGGCGGGGGGCTCTTCGGCGCCAACCCCCTCACCGGCTCCATCGGGGTCGTGACCCTCAATCTTCCCCGCATCGGCTATACCGCCCGGACCGAGGCTGAATTCTACCGACGCCTTTCCGAGCTGATCCATGCGGCCAAGGAGAGCCTGGTGATCAAGCGGAAGGTGCTCGAAACCTTCACGGACAAGAATCTCTATCCCTATTCGAGCTTCTACCTCCGGGAGATCAAAAACGCTTCCGGGACTTACTGGAAGAACCATTTCTCCACCATCGGCATCATCGGTATGAACGAGGCGTGCATCAACTTCCTGGGGGAGGACATCGGCACCGCCTCGGGGCAGGCCTTTGCCCTCAGGGTCATGGATTTCATCCGGGAGACCATCTCCCGGATCCAGGAGGAGACGGGGGATCTCTTCAACCTCGAGGCCACGCCGGCCGAGGGGACCTCATACCGCCTGGCCATGCTTGACCGGAAACGGTATCCGGACATCATCTGCGCCGGCGGGGGACCTGACGCCGACACCGGGGAGGTCTACTACACCAACTCCACCCAGCTCCCGGTCAACTACACCGACGACGTCTTCGAGACCCTGATGCTCCAGGACGAACTCCAGTCCCGGTACACCGGCGGCACCGTTCTTCACATCTTCCTGGGGGAGCGGGTCGGCCAGATCCGGACCGTCAAGAACGTGATCCGCAAGATCGCCGCCAATTACCGGCTTCCCTATTTCACCCTGACGCCGACCTTCAGCATCTGCCCGGTCCACGGCTATCTCTCGGGCGAGCAGGCGGCATGCCCCACCTGCGCCCGGGAGACGGAGATCTATTCGCGGGTGGTGGGGTACCTGCGGCCCGTCAAGCAGTGGAACGACGGCAAGCGTGTGGAGTTCTCCCGTCGAAAGACCTTCAAGGTCGCGGGATAGGGGGATCGTTTCGATGCGCATCGGCGGACTGCGGAAGACCTCGTTGATCGACTACCCCGGGAAGGTGGCCTGCGTGGTCTTCCTTTCCGGGTGCAATTTCAGATGCCCCTACTGCCACAATCCGGCCATGGCCCGGGGGGATGCCGGGGCGGCTGTTTCGTCCGAGGCGTTTTTCGAGCTTCTCGCGGACCGGGCCGGTTTTCTGGACGGCGTGGTCGTCTCCGGCGGGGAGCCCACCCTCCAGGCCGATCTTCCGGTGCTGTGCGCCCGGATCAAGGCCATGGGATATCCGGTCAAGCTGGACACCAACGGCAGCCGGCCCGAAGTCCTGGCGGACCTCATCCGGCGGGGTCTGGTGGATTACGTGGCCATGGACGTCAAGACCGATCCCCGGGGGTACGCCCCTCTCATCCATCCGGATCCCGATCCCCGGGATCTTCTGTCGAGCATCCGGACCATCATGGATGCCGGCCTCCCTTACGAGTTCCGGACCACCTGCGTCAAGCCCCTGGTGGACCCGGAAATCCTCGAGACGATCTGCCGCCTGATCCACGGGGCGGACCTGTACGTTCTTCAGCAGTGCCGGGAGGAGGAGGTGCTCGATCCCGGGTTTTTCCAGAACGGGCCGAACCGTCGGTTTTCCGACGAGGCGCTTTCGGACCTGCGGAAGGCCTGCGCCCCTTGGGTGCGCTGCTGCGAAGTGCGGTGACGGGGCGGGTCAAAGGGGGCTTTTCAGGGTGCCGGCAAGACCTCCATTGCGGTCCTGAAGGGGAAGTTGCGATGCCCCCGCCCCGGAACGGCATACCGGATGACCCCCGAAAGGACACAGGCGCCGGATCCTGTCATGAGATCGTTCATGGGGCCGCTCATCCGGGCTGCCGGGGTATTGACGGGCAGGATCATTCGGCGTGCGCTCCGGGCCGCGAGGGCGCCGATGGGTGTGAGCCGTTTTTCTCCGAGAATACGGCCCCCCAGGGTCGTCGTGTATTCGAGGAATCCCGGCGGCGTGGGAAAGGGGTTGGGGTTGGTGATGACCAGGGTCATCCTGATGCGGGCGGGATCCGCTGCGTCGAAGACTTCCATGTCGACGGTGGGCACCCGGGGAATGGTCAGCTCCCCGGAGATGTCGTAGGGGATGAAAAAGGGGCCGACGGTCGCCTGGCCGGTCAGGTCGAAGCGGGCATGGTCGGTCCTTTGAAACTCTTCGGCGGTGGCGAATACGTCCATGAAATTGAACGGCAGGGCCAGTTCCACCATTTCCGATGAATTCGGCTGCACGAGGATTTCCTGATCCGAAACCCCGGTGATGAATTTCTGGTCGAGGATGGTCAGGTTGAAGGTCATGTTCTTGACTGTCAGCGCCTTGGGGTTGGGGTTGTCGACCTTGAAACGGAAGATCGGCTCCGCCTCGAAGTAGGAGATGAATCGCTGTTCCTTGCCCTGGAACGCGATCACGGGTCTGTCCAGAAGCTGCTGGTAGGGGAGCTGCTGAAAAGCGGTCTGGCATCCCGCGAGGAGCAGGGCGGCCATAAGAAGGGCGGCGGAATTCCGGTGCATGAATGCGTCTCCGTCGGTGCAAAAAAGGTTGTGGACGTCCACGTAACGTCTATCCCATGAATCTTTCCATATAATAATCCCACTGAAATGAAAAGCCCGAATCCCGGCGCGGGTCTCCCGTCAGCCGGCGGCCAGGGTGCAGGCGACCCGGGTCCGAAGCTCTCCGAGGCTGTCCACCCCGCATTGAACCGGCACTTCTCGGCGTTCCGCCAGGCGGAGGAGGAGGGGATAGCGCCGCGCGACCCGAGGGGCGCCATCCCGGAACAGCAGCTTCCGGGGCGCGGCGTTGATCAGGGCCCGGCAGACCTCGTTGGCATGGATTCTCAGGGGGGTTTCCCGGAAGAAGCGGCTGGGGGGCTCGGGGCGGGCGGCATCCGCTCGTCCGGGCGCCGGGCAGCAGGCCTGCCACGCCGCCACCAACGCCTCCCGGCGGTACCGGGCGGGAAAGCGAAAGGCCCCGAAGAGGCGCGTCTCGTCCACGAAGAAGGTGCGGGAAAATCCCAGGGTGGCCACCCCCGTGAAACAGGCCGTGGGGCAGAAGATGTCCTCCCCGGCGCCGGAAAAATCGGCCCATCCCCAGGGGTCCACGAGGACGGCCAGGGGCCCCTGGTTCAGCGCCGCGATGGTCCGGGCCACGCCCCCCCGGCCGGTCCATCCGTCCACGAAGACGACCTTGCGCTCCGGGTAGCGCCGGCGAAGGGCGCCGAGGGCGACGCCGTCGATGCCCAAACCCACGAAGAGGGAAAGGGCCGCCGCCCGGGCCCCGGGAATCAGGCGGCACAGCCAGTCGGCGACGGGGACCCCCGCCCTCAGGATCGCCGCGAACACGAGGCGGTCTCCTCTGGGCTCCCATCGGGTCACGGCAGCCGCCAGCGTTTGAGCCGCCGCTTGAATCCGTTCGTCATCCAGATGCCCTGCCACATCCCGCCAGAAGTCGTCGGAGAGCCGGGGTTCAGGGGAGGGAACGGTCCAGAAGGTGTTGTCCCCGGTATAGGCCCGATCCAGGGGGCGGAAGCAGGACAGGTCCTCGAAGGGGTCGATTTCCCCGTGGATTCGAGCGAAGACGGGCTGCCCCCAGAGATCGGGCGGCGACAGGGCCTCGGCGGATTCGGTCGGCATGGTCTCTCCTTTGATCAGAGCGCGAGGAGACGGGGGGAAAATCCCATTGCTTCCAGGCGTTCCCTTGCGGCCAGGCCCACGGCGGCGTCCACGGGATCGTTCAGGATGTAAAGGGGCGGCCGCAGGGTGTGAGGATTGTAAAGGTAGTAGTCCCCTGGAATGTCGAGACGGTTGTGGATGTGGACATCGTCCACCTCCCAGGGGCTGAGGGTGACGTGGCGCAGCTGAAGCCCCGGGTTGGCCAGAACGATCCGCACCCCCAGGTCGACGGCCTCCCCGACGGCCAGAAGGGAGCCGGTGAGTCCCGTCGGCAGGGGGATGTCCGGGCAAACCTGGCGTCCAAGGGCCGGACGGGAGGCCGGGAACAGCCAATCCGAGACCGTGGACGACACCGATTGTTGGGGTGCGTCGTGGATCGCCGGGTCCGCACTCAGCCGGATCTCTTCCCGTACCGTGTCCGTGCCCGGGGGCGGCTCGGGGAACAGGACGTGAAGGCTGGAGCGGATGCCGTCGGCCGACAGGATGGCGTCGAAGCGGCGCCTGGCCTCGGGGCTCCGGGCATCGGTGAACGCGACATAGCGGACGCGCCGCTGATCCAGCCGGCGGCAGAGGTTGAGGGAGAGGCCCAGAAGGGTCCGGCCCGTGGTGATTTCGTCCTCCACGAACCAGAGCTCCGTGGGACGGATTTCCGGATCCGGGAGACTGTGGTCCGGGGCATGGGAGTGGTGCTCCGAAAAGGCGATTCCCGGGGAGGGGCGCCGGGTGGAGCAGATCCACGCCGCGGCCGGGCAGGCCTCCCGAACGACCTGATGGAAGAGGGCGGAGGGGATGATGCCCGATTCCGCAAGTCCGATCACCAGAGGCGCCTGGGTCACGGGACGGACGCGGCAGGCCGATCGGAAGAGCTTTCCGAGGCCGGCTTTCCAGAGCCCCAGTGTCGCGGCGCCGGTCCCCGCGATCTTGCCGAGGCATGAAAAGGTCATGGCGTTTCGGCGTCGGGCGTTGTTTTCCCGCTTCAGATGATAGATGGGCCGGCTCGGCGGCGGCGCGTCCGGAAAGCCGTCTGCAAGGGGCTGAGGCCGTTGCGTCGGGTCGTCGAGAATCAGGTCCTGGGTCATATGGCGATTGCGTCGTCTCCTTAGAAGGGCCGGTGTCGCGGCCGGAAAAAAAGGCCCGCCCCCGTGGCGGGCCGCGCCCAACGGATATACCCCAATCCGCACGCCGAATCAAGTGGGTACGGTGCTCCGGAATGTCCGATATCCGCGCAGCGCGCCTCCCGCGTCACGGCGGCGCAGGGACGCCCGCCGCCCTCCTGTCGGAAACCCTGGCCGGTCCGCACGCCTTGATCCCGTTATTTTTCTCTTTTGGCTCTTTTGGCGGCGGCGTTTCCGTGGTACCGTCGGGGCAACGATCGAGAAAAACGGCCCCCGAGGGCGGCCTGGACCCCGAAAGGAGGATTCGGTATGGAGAAACTCCGCACCATCATCGGCAAGGCCTCACGCTTTTTCAAAACGGACGTGTGGACCATCCCGATCACCGAGGCCCCGTTTCCCCGGAAGGTCGGCGTGAGGCTCGCCAGGGTGCTCCTGTTGAGCGTTCGGGGGTTCCGGGGGCATCAGTGCACCCTCAGGGCCTCGGCCCTCACCCTCTACACCCTCCTCTCCATTGTACCGGTGGCGGCCATGGCCTTCGGCATCGCGGCGGGTTTCGGCTTCGAGGAGCGGCTGGAGCGGGAGCTGCTCCGGAACTTTTCCGGCCAGGAGGCGGTGGTGTCGCAGATCATCCAATTCGCCCACAGGCTTCTGGCCGACACCCAGGGCGGCCTGATCGCCGGCATCGGTACGGCGGTCCTGTTCTGGACGGTCATCAAGGTGCTCGGCAATATCGAGAGCTCCCTCAACGCCGTCTGGGAGGTCCGAAAGGGGCGGTCCCTGGGCCGGAAGGTCGGCGACTATCTCGGCATGGTGATCCTGGCGCCGGTCCTGATGATCGTCTCGGGCAGCGCCACCGTTTTCATCAAGAGCCAGGTGACGATGATGACGCGGGACATCTCGGCCCTGGGGGCCGTGAGCCCCATGATTTTCATGGCGCTCAAGCTGCTCCCCTACCTTCTGGCGTGGATCCTTTTCTCCGTGATCTACCGGGTCATGCCCAACACCCGGGTCCGGCTTTCCGCCGCCGTGACGGCGGGGATCATCGCCGGCACCCTCTACCAGGCGGTCCAGTGGGGATACATCGCCTTTCAGGTGGGGGTGGCCCGGAACAATGCCATATACGGCTCCTTCGCCGCGCTGCCCCTCTTCCTGGCGTGGCTCCAGCTCAGCTGGCTCATCGTCCTTTTCGGCGCGGCCGTTTCGTCGGCCTGGCAGCAGGTTGCGGATCACGCGGTCCACCTCGAGTGCCGGGAGGTGAGCGTCGCCTTCAAGCGCCAGGCCGCCCTCGGCATCGTCCACCGCCTCGTCCGCGACTTCTGCGACGGTCGGCCGCCGTCCACCCGGCGGGAGATCGCCGCGGCCCTCGGGCTTCCCATGGCCGTGGTCCGTGAGTTGACGGATATGCTGACGGCCTCGGGGATCCTTTCCAGGGTTGTGCATGACGCGGATGCGGGAAACCGATCCAGGGAGAGTGAACCGGCTTTTCAACCCGGCTGCGCCGTCGACCGCCTGACGGTGAAAGCCGTGGTGGACGCCGTGGAACACCACGGCTGCGACCCCGACCTCCCAACCCCGACCCCCCTCCCGGAAGAACTCGTCACAGCCATTTCGGAAATGGAAGCATCGGTCGCAGCATCATCGGAAAAACGGGTGTTGAGGGATATAGCGGCGAAGGAGCGGGGATAAAGGGGGGAAGTGGTCGAAAGTGTTTAAGTGTTTAAGTGTTTAAGTGGTTAAGTGTTTAAGTGGTTAAGTGGTTAAGTGGTTAAGTGGTTAAGTGGTTAAGGTTTTATGGTTTTATGGGCCGAAGGCCCTTAATCACATAATCACATAATCACATAATCACATAATCACATAATCACATAATCACATAACTCCCCCCCTTCAGTCTTCAGCCTTCAGCCTGTTCTCCTATATCCCCAAATACGCCTTCTTGACCTCCGCGTTGGTCAGGAGGGCGGCGGCGTTGTCGGTCAGGGTGATTCGGCCGTTTTCCATGACGTAGCCGCGGTGGGCGATCTGGAGGGCCAGGTTGGCGTTCTGCTCCACCAGGAAGATGGTGGTGTTTTGCTCCTGGTTGATCTTCCGGATGATGTCGAAAATCTGGCGGATCACGAGGGGGGCGAGCCCCAGGGAGGGCTCGTCCAGGAGCAGGAGCCTGGGGCGGGCCATGAGGGCCCGGGAGATGGCCAGCATCTGCTGCTCGCCGCCGCTCAGGGTGCCCCCTGCCTGGTAACGCCGCTGGGCCAGGATGGGAAAGAGCTCGAAGATATGCTCCATGTCCGCTTTGATGCCCGTCTTGTCGTTCCGGAGAAAGGCGCCCATGTCGAGGTTTTCGGCCACGGTGAGGTACGGAAAGATCCGGCGGCCCTCGGGCACCTGGCATATGCCCCGCTGGACGATCTCATCGGGGGTTACGGCGTGGATGGGCTCGCCCATGAAATGAATCTCTCCGGTCCGGGGCGGAACGATGCCCGAGATGGACATGAGGGTCGTGGTCTTGCCCGCGCCGTTGGCGCCGATGAGGGTGATGATCTCTCCCTCGGCGATGTCGAGGCTGACCCCCTTGAGCGCCTGGATGTTGCCGTAGTAGGTTTTGACGTTCGAGAGTTTAAGCATCGATCTCCTCTCCGAGATAGGCCTTGATGACAACGGGATCGCTCTTGATTTCCGCCGGCGTGCCCTGGGCGATTTTGCGGCCGTAGTCCATGACGAAGATCCGGTCGGAAAGGCTCATGACGAGTTTCATGTCGTGCTCGATGAGGAGGAGCGAGATCTTCTCCTCGTCCCGGATCTTGAGGATCAACTCGTCCAGCTCGTTGGTCTCCCGGGGGTTCATGCCGGCCGCGGGCTCGTCCAGGAGGATGAGAAAGGGGGCGGTGGCCATGGCCCGGGCGATCTCGAGACGCCGCTGGGCTCCGTAAGGCAGGTTCTTGGCGAATTCGTTGACGTATCCGGCCAGCCCCATCTTGGTCAGGATCTCATAGCCGACATCCACCGAATCCTGCTCCTCCCGACGGGTGGTCGGAGGACGGAACACCGCGCCGGCGATGCCCGTTCGGGTCCGGCAGTGGCGGCCGATCATGACGTTCTCCAGAACGGTCATGTTCTGAAAAAGCCGGATGTTCTGGAAGGTGCGGGCCATCCCTTTTTCCGTGACGCGGTTGGGCTTGAGGCCGTTGATCCGCTCCTGTTTGCCGCCGCCCGCCGGGGCGATGAGGATATCCCCCGAGGTCGGGGTGTAGATGCCGGTGACGCAGTTGAAAAAGGTGGTCTTGCCGGCGCCGTTGGGGCCGATGAGGGCCACGATCTCTCCCCGTCGTACATCGAGGTCGACATGGTCGAGGGCCCGAAGCCCCCCGAAATCCATGGTCAGCTGCTTGACGTCCAGTATGGTTTCCATGGTGCGATATCGGTTTCCGTGCCCGCTATTCGCGGGCCTTGAATTGGTAGGTCCGCCGGATGCCGCTGATGATGCCCTGGGGCCTGAACACCATCATGATCACCATGATGGCCCCGAACATCAGCATCCGGTAGTCTGAAAAGGCCCTCAGGTATTCCGGCAGAAGAATCAGGATGAAGGCGCCGATGATGACCCCGATGATGGATCCCATGCCCCCCAGAACGACGATGGAGAGGATGATCGCCGATTCGAGGAAGGTGAAGCTGGCCGGGTTGATGAAGGTGGTCTTGGCCGCGAAGATCACGCCCACCATTCCCGCCCAGGTGGCCCCCAGGGCAAAGGCGGTGAGCTTGGTCCGGGTCTTGTCGATCCCCATGGCCTGGCAGGCGATCTCGTCCTCCCGAAGCGCGATCCAGGCCCTGCCGATACGGGAGTTCTGGAGCCGGTTGACGACGAAGATCGTGAAGATCGTCATGGCGATCATCAGGAAATAGATGTAGATGGTGGCGGCCTCCAGAGACATGTCGACGCCGAAGAAGCCCGGCCGCGGGATGTTGGCGATGCCGCTGGGACCGAAGGAGAATTCGTTCCAGTTCTCCAGGATCAGGCGGATGATCTCTCCGAAGCCGAGGGTGACGATGGCCAGGTAGTCGCCCCGAAGCCGGAGTACCGGGAAGCCCAGAAGGATCCCGAAGATCGCCCCCATAAGGGCCCCGATGGGCAGAACGGTCCAGAAGCCGAGGCCGAAGTGGTGGTTCAGGAGGGCGTAGGTATAGGCGCCCACGGCGTAGAAGGCCACGTACCCCAGGTCGAGAAGGCCGGCCAGACCCACGACGATGTTGAGCCCCAGTCCCAGCACGACGTAGATAAGGGCCGTGGTCATGATGTTGACCTGGTAGCTGGAAAAGGCGAAGGGAAATACCACGGCGCCCAGGGCGACCGCGGACAGGGCCGGAAGGTAGATCCTGCGGTCCTCCATGAGGCGGCGGCTGAAAGACCGGGTCTCGCGTCCTTCCTCGGCCGCCTTTTGTCCCTGCTCCCGTTTCCGCATCAGGTAGCGCCACAGAAAAGAGAGGCCGAAGCTGCCGGCACCCACGGCCGCCATGTTCTCCCACCGCCACTGGATCACGCCCTGGATGGGGTTGACCCGGATGACCATGATGGGAAACGTCAGAAACATGAACCAGACGGCCACGACGATGGATTGTTTGATTTCCTGGAGTTTGTTTGTCATAAATTAAAGCTCGTTGGGTGGGTGCGTTGATTCCGTACCACCGCCCCTTCGGGGCTATACCTTCTGCGATGTGGCGCGTCCCAGGATTCCGGCGGGGCGGAAGATGAGAATCAGCACCAGGAGGGCGAAGGCGAAGACGTCCTCGTAATCGCTTGAAACATAGCCGGTGGCGAAGCTTTCGGTCCATCCCAGGACCAGACCCCCCAGGACGGCGCCGGGGATGCTGCCGATGCCTCCCAGGACCGCGGCGGTAAACGCCTTGATCCCGGCGATGAACCCGACGTAAAAGTTGATCATGCCGATGTGGGAGGCGATCATGACGCCGCCGATGGCCGCCAGGGACGACCCGATGATGAAGGTCGTTGAGATGACGCGGTTGACGTTGACGCCCACCAGCATGGCCATGTTCCGGTCCTGGGCCGTGGCCCGCATGGCCTTGCCCATCCGGGTGAACTTGATGAGCAGGGTGAGCAGGATCATGACCACGGCCGTGGTGACGATGATCATCAACTCGGCGGAGCTGATGATGTGGGAGACGGGCTCCATGAAGCCGAAGGTGGGGATGAGGCTCGGGAAGGGCAGAAAATCCGAGGTCTGGGCCAGGAGCACGTAGTTCTGCAGAAAAATAGACATGCCGATGGCGCTGATGAGGGGGGAGAGGCGCGGGGCGTGGCGAAGGGGTTTGTATGCGACCTTCTCCACCGTGAAGCCGTAGGCCGCCGAATAGATGACGGCCGTAAGGCCCGCCAGAACGAGGATGGCCACCTGGTTCAGCCCCAGAAGGGTCAGGACGTTGGCGATGATCAGGGCGGTGAAGCCGCCGATCATGTAAATTTCCCCGTGGGCGAAATTGATGAGTTCGATGATGCCGTAGACCATGGTGTAGCCCAGCGCGATGAGCGCGTAGATGCTTCCCCGGGTCAGGCCCCCCAGCAAGAGTTCAAAAAAGTATTCCCAGTCCATAACGGAATGCCGCCGTTTCCATCCGACGGGCCATGGGCGCGTCGGAGCGTTGGTGTTGGGTATCGGGAGGGCGGGATGCCCCGCCCTCCCGGCGGATGTCGGTTTTCACGCCGCCGGATATGACCCCGACGGCCGATGGGCGCCATTGCCGGCGCCGCCCCGGATCAATCCAGAGGCACCTCGACGTAGTTTCCGTTCTGAACCTGATACATGGAGAAGCCGATGCCGATGGCGTCGCCCTTTTCATCGAAACGGATGATGCCCAGAGGCGTTGCCACGAACTCGGTCCGAAGGGCCTTCACCACCGCGTCGTAGTCCGTGGTGCCGGCCTTCTCGACGGCGTTCAGGAGGGCCAGGGTCGCGGCGTAGGCATTGAGGAAGAATGCGCCGGGGTCCTCGCCGTTGTATTTCTCCTTGTGGGCGGCCACGGCGGCCTTGGCGATGGGGTTCTTGGAGGTATCCTGGGGGCCGGTGGCATAGACGCCCTCGGCAAACTCGCCGGCAACCTTGATGAAGGTGTCGTCCTTGACGCCGTCATCGGAGATGAAGGGGATGTCTATCTTTTTCTTGCGCATCTGCATGACGATCTTGGAAGCCTCGGGATGATATCCCCCGAAGATCACGCCGTCCGCATCCGAGCGCTTGATCTTCTGGACCACCGCGGAATAGTCCACGGCGCCGGGGGTGATGCCCTCGTAAAGGACGACCTGAGCCTTGCCGCCGGATTCGATGAACTGCCTGGCGAATTCCGCCAGTCCCTTGCCGTAGTCCCCCTTGTCATGGAGCACGGCCAGTTTTTTCAGGTTCAGGACGTTGAGGGCATAGTCGACCTCCAGGCGGGCCTGGGCGTCGTCGGAGGCGATGGTTCGGAAGAAGTTGGGATAATCCCCGCTCTGGGTCAGATCCGGATTGGTGGCGGACGGCGACATGGTGACGATCTTCTTGTCTTTGTAAATGCCCAGAGCCGCCTTGGTGGCCCCGCTGCAGATGTGTCCCATCACGACGTTCGCCCCCTCGGAAACCAGCTTGGTGGCGGTATTGGTGGCGATCTCGGGTTTGCAGACGTCGTCTTCCACCAGGAGTTCCACCTTCCTGCCGTTGATGCCGTTCACGGCGTTGACGTGCTCGACCACCAGTTCGGCCGCCCGAACGGACGGGATGCCGTAGGAGGCGAGATCCCCGCTGTGGGCCCCGCCCACGCCCAGTTTGATGGGCTCCTCGGCCGCGCCCGGGCCGACCCATCCAAAGGCCAGAGTCAGGGAAATCAGAACAATACCCACCCATCTGCTGCGATTATTTTTCATCTTCCGCTCCTTTTTCTGTTATAATTCAAAATAATAAGACGCTTCCGAAGATTCACTTGTAAACGATGCGGGCATGAGCGTCAAGACAATATTTCGAAAGGCATGCGGCGGGTTCAGGCTGAAAATCCCCGAAAACGGGCCGAATAACACCTTAAAACTCTAAAACTATAAAACTCTAAAACCGAAAGGCTTCTGAAAAAAGGGAGGGGAGACATGAAACGTGTTGTGACGGTTTGGGTCGTGGGGTGGCTGCTGGCGTGGGGGGCGTCTGCGGGGGCGGGGGAGATCGGGTTTGTCGAGACGTTCGCGCTGGCAGAGGAGCGATCCCGGGTGCTGGACCAATTGGTTCCCGGCACCGAGGACTACTATTTCTACCACTGCCTGCACGCCCAGCACACCGGAGACCTCGATGCCGTGCCGCCGCTTCTTGACGCCTGGATCGACCGCCACGGCGTCACCGATCGGGTCCGGGAGATCGAAAACCGCCAGGCCCTGCTGACCTATCCGACCCGGCCTTCGGCGGCCCTGGACCACCTCAAACAGGTATTGGGGCTTCGCTTCGACCACGCCGGGACGTCGACCGAGGCCGGGATCGACCTTCCCGAACGGCTGGATCCGGAGGCCACGGCGATCCCCCGGCTCATCCGGGAGGCCCTGAACCGGCACCCCGGCCTTTCCGGATTCGAGGTGGGCGGGCTGGATCTCCCGGCGGTCGAGGACCTCGATGCGGACCAGCGTCGGGACCTGCTCCACCGAATGGTCTGGCCCGACCGGCCCGAGCTGGCCCGTTGGGTTGTGGCCGATCTCCGGCATCCCGGTTCCGGGGGGTTCGGCAGCCACCCCATCCACCGCCGTCTGCTGCCGTCACAACTGGCGGACTGCGCCCGGATGATGCCCGAGCTTCTCGAAAACCGGAACTTCGTCGACACCCGGCTCAGCCGTCTGGCCCCTCCGGAGGGCGCGGACGTCGAAACGCGCCTGGCCGCCCTCGAAGCGATGTGGGCCTTTGCGGCGGATCTGCCGCCGGTCCACAACAGCCTGAAGGTTCACCTGCTGTATCATCTCCTGGACCTTCACCGGCGACAGGGGCGATACGACGCGGCCCGGTTCAGGACCTATCTTCAGTTGCCCCGTTCAGCCGCCTACGTCCGCCCCGCTCTTCTGCGGGATGCGGCGTTCCGGGCGGATTTGCAGGCGGACTTCGGCGCGGTAACCCGAATGCCGCCCCCGGGAAACGACGAGCCTCTGGTGCGGGACTACCTTTACCGCATCTTCCGGGATGCCGGGGACGTCGGTCCCTATGGCCGGTGGCTCGAGGAGGCCTATGTCCGGCGGGTGTTCGCCGAGACCCGGATTCTCGAGGGAGCCCCCGATGCCGCGCGCTGGGCCGCCGTGCTCCCGCCCGATGAGGCGCGTGCCCTT
Organism: Desulfococcus sp.; assembly: GCF_050178255.1. Taxonomy (NCBI): domain Bacteria; kingdom Pseudomonadati; phylum Thermodesulfobacteriota; class Desulfobacteria; order Desulfobacterales; family Desulfococcaceae; genus Desulfococcus; species Desulfococcus sp. The sequence continues at coordinate 19,065 of NZ_JBFXGG010000026.1, forward strand.
CACGCCCGGGTCGACCTGGCGTTTCCGGCGGACCGCAGGGAGGTGTTTCCCGCCAATGCCCCGGTCTCCCTCGATCTCTGGGTGAAGAACGTCCCCACCCTCACCCTGAGGGTCTTTGTCCTCAACCCGGTCAATTATTACCGGGAATACGACCGGGAACCGGATACGGATATCGACCTCGACGGTTTCCTGCCTGCCCGGGAAGAGATCTTCCATTATGACGCATCGCCTTTCCGGCGGATCCGGCGCACCTTCGATTTTCCCGATCTCCGGGAGCCCGGCGTCTATCTGGTGGAGTTCATCGGCAACGGACGGCGCAGCCGGGCCCTGATCCGCAAGGGGCTGCGGCATGCCGTGGAGCGCGTTGTCCCGGAGGGCCACGCCTTCACGGTCCTGGACGAGGAGAACCGCCCCTGTCCCAGTGCCCGCGTCTGGGTGGCCGGCCATGAATTTCCGGCCGACGCCGAGGGTGTCGTTACGGTCCCCTTTACCACCCGGCCCGCCCCGAAGACGATGATCATCGACGACGGCGGCGCGGCCGCCCTTGTGCGGTTCAATCACCTGGCGGCGGACTATCGCCTGACCGCAGGGTTTCACGTACCGGCGTCGTCGCTTCAGGCCGGCCGCACGGCCCGGATGGCGATCCGGCCTCTGCTGACCCTGAACGGGCATCCCGCGCCCCTCTCCGGCCTGACGTCGCTCCGGCTGATCCTGGAGGCCGCCGATGCCGCCGGCGTCACCCTTCGGCGTACGGTGACGGATCTGGAAGCGTCTGAAACCCGGGAGGCCCATGTGGACTTCACGGTGCCGGAAAACCTGGCCGCGCTTCGATGCATCCTGACGGGTCGGGTCGAAGGCCCCGACCGGGAAGATGCCGTCGCCCTCGAGACCGAGGCCCGACTGGCGGTCAACGGCATCGACGCCGGCCCGGAGATCGAGGACCTGTTTCTGCGCCGGGCCGCCGAGGGTTTCTTTCTGGCGGTCCTGGGGAAAAACGGAGAGGCCGTGGCCGGCCGCGCCGTGTCGATGTCGCTCAAACACGCGCTTTTCCGGGACCCCGTCGCGGTGAACCTCAGGACCGACGCCCAGGGCCGGATCGCCCTCGGCAGACTGCCCGGGATCGCGTGGGTCGAAGCCCGAAGGCTCCGGGGGCCCGCGCGGCGCTTTTCCCTGTCGCCGCCGCGGATCGACGCGCCCGGGGTGGTCCATGGCACGTCCGGCGAGGTCATCGGGATCCCCCGGGTGTCGTCCGAAGGCGGATCGGTCTATGTCCGGCCGTGGCTGCTGTTTGAAACCCGGGGGGACGTCTGGGTCGCAGACCGGTCCGACGCAATCCGGTCCGAGGGCGGCAGGCTCACGGTTCACGGGCTTCCGGCCGGGGATTACGATTTGATCCTCAAGCCCCGGGGGGACGCCGTTCGGATCCGGATCGGCGACCGACGGGCACCGGGGGGGCTCATCCTCTCCCGTCACCGGATCCTGTCGTCCGGCGGCAAGGCAGACCTGGCCGTCGACCCTCCCACGGCCGACAACGCGGCTGTTTACGTGACGCTGCGGAACGCTTCGCCCTCGGCCCGCCTCCATCTCCTGGCGACCCGTTTCGTTCCCATCTTCCACCCCTTTGAGGATCTGGCCCTCGGCGGACTCCCCGATCCCGGCCTGACGACGGTCCCGACGCCGGCATCCCGGTATGCCGCAGGAGAGGTTCTCGGAGACGAGTACCGGTACATCCTGGATCGCCGCCGCGCCCGGAAATTCCCCGGCAACATGCTCGAACGCCCCCGGCTGCTCCTGAACCCCTGGGACATGGGGCCGACGGAGACCCCGGAACCGCGGTTTCGGGAGATGGCGGAACAGGGCCCCGCACCCGTCTCCGCCGAGGCCCTGATGTCCAGGGCGGCCCCGGCCCCGGCAACAAGCCCGGCGCCGCGGACCAGCCCCTCAGGATACGATTTTCTCGCCGAACCGGCTCTCCTGCTGCTGAATCTCCGGCCCGACGGCGAGGGACGGGTCGTCATTCCGAGGGCGACCATCGGCAGCCGCGTGCATCTTCAATTCATCGCCGTCGACGGCGTCGATACGATATGGCGGGAGATGTCCCTTCCCGACGCATCGGCGGACCGGACGGACCGTCGAATGGTCCGGCGGCACGACCCTGATGCGCACGTGGTCGAAAGCCGACGGATTGTCGAGGTCCTTCCGGGCGATCCCTTGCCCCGGGCCGATTCCCCCGGGCCGACGGCCGTCTATAAAACGATCTCGGACGTTTTCGAATGGATGGCGGCTTTTACCGGCGACAAGGCCCTTCCGGAATTCCGCTTTGTTTCCGAATGGCACGAGATGACCCCGGAGGAGAAGCAGGAGGCCTATTCGGACCATGCCTGCCACGAACTCCATTTCTTCCTCTACCACAAGGACCGGCCCTTTTTCGACACGGTGATCCGACCCCATCTCCGCCAGAAGCGGGAGAAAACCTTCCTCGACCAGTGGCTGCTCGGGGAGGACCTCGACGCCTGGTCGGCCCCCGACCGGTTTTCCCGGCTCAACATCCTCGAGCGGATCCTGCTGCTGCGGCGGGCCTCGGGACCGGACGGCCGCGACCGGGCCGCCCGGTACGTTAGGGACCTGGTGGCGGCGCTTCCCCGGGATCCGGAGCGATTCAACCGGCTTTTCGATGCGGCGCTCAACGGGGTGACGTCCACGCCCTCGCCGACCCCGGAGACGAAGGCGACCGAAGATGCGGCGGCAGCGTTTTCCGGTCGGGGGGCCATGGCGCTCTCGCGCCTTGCCGGAAACAAGGCCCCGGCCCCCGACGAATCGTTCCACAGGCCCCTGGATCTGACCCGGGAGTGGGGGGAGAGCCGTTATTACCGCCTGCCCTCGCCGGCGGAGCCCGACCGGATTTCAGCCAATACCTTCTGGCGCCGATATGCCGAAAGCGACCCCGGCGCCCCGTTCTGTTCCGGTCATTTCATCCTCGCCGTCGGCAATTTCACCGAAATGATGACGGCCCTCTCGGTCCTGGATCTGCCATTCACTGCCGAAGCCGAAGGCCCAGGGATCGTCTTTCGGCGGGAGGTGCTTCCGGCCCCGCCGGCCGAAGACGGGATTCCCGTCATGGTGAGCCGGCATTTTTTCCGGCGGGACGAACCCGTTGAGGCGGCGGACGGCGAGTCCGCGGAACGGTTTGTCCGGGATGAATTTCAGGTGCGCGCGGTTTACGGATCCCGGGTGATCGTGAGCAATCCCGCCGCATCCCGGCGGGATTTGAAGGTGCGCATGGAGATCCCCGAAGGGGCGCTTCCGGTCCTGGGGGGATTTTTCACCCGGGAGGTCCCGGTGTCCCTCGACCCCTACGGCACGACCACCTTTGAACATTACTTCTATTTTCCCGAGACGGGCCGGTTCGACATCTATCCGGTCCAGGTGACCGAGGAGGACCGCTTCGTCGCCGGGGGACCCCGGGCGGTCTTCAACGTAACCGGCGTCCTCCCTCGCCTGGATACCGAATCGTGGCAGGACATTTCCCGGAACGGAACGGATGCGGCGGTGATCGAATATCTGCAGACCCACAACCTGAACCGGCTCGATCTGTCGGCCGTCGCCTTCCGCATGCGGGACAGGGACTTCTTTCGGCGGGTGATCGGGCTCCTGCGGGAGCGATACGTCTACAACGCCGTCCTCTGGTCCTACGGGATCCATCACGACGACCCGGAGACCATCCGGGAATACCTGGCGGCCTCTCCCCTGGCGGACCAGTGCGGCGCGTCGATTCAAAGCCCCCTGTTGACCCTCGATCCGACGATCCGGGGCTCGTATCAATATCTGGAGTACGCCCCCCTGGTGAACCCCCGGGTTCATCCTGCGGGGGCGGGGCCCGCCATATCCAACCCGGTCTTCTTGCGGCAGTACCGGCGATTTCTGTGGACGCTGTCCTATCAGCCCCGTCTAACCCCCGACGACCGCCTGGCCGCTGCGGCCTACCTTCTGGCTCAGGACCGCACGGCCGAGGCCCTCCGCCTCTTCGAAGGGGTGGGGCCTGATGCGGTGGCCGCCCGGATGCAGCGGGACTATCTCGACGCCTACCTGGACGTCTTCAGGGGGCGTCTCGACCGCGCCCGAGAGACGGCGGAGCCGTACCGGGACTATCCTGTCCGCCAATGGCGGCGCCGCTTTGAGCGGCTCATCGCCGGGACGGGCGCCGACAAGGGTCGGGATGATTCCGCCGGTGTTTCGGCGGATGCAGCCCCCGCGCTCGATGTCGACGTCGTTTCCGGGATCGTTCAACTGGATTATCGGCACCTGACCGCATGCACCGTCAGCGTCTATCCCATGGACGTCGAATTTCTGTTTTCCCAGAACCCGTTTTTCCGATCCCGGGAGACGCGGCTCGGGATCACGCGCCCCGTCCTGGCCGAGACCATCGTCCTTCCGGAAGGCGAAACCCGCCATCGCTTCCCCCTCCCCCGGCATCTCGCGCATCGCGATCTCATGGTGGAGGCGGCGGCCCGGGGCCTCAAAAAGGTCCGCGCGGTCTACGGCGGGACCCTGAGCGTCCGGTTGACGGAGCACTCGGGGCGGCTGGACGCATCGGACACCGCCGGCCGGCCCCTGGTGGGTGCCTATGTCAAGGTTTACGCCCGGATGCATGACGGGGCGGTTCAATTCTATAAGGATGGGTACACCGACCACCACGGCCGGTTCGACTACGCCGCTCTGAGCACGGATGCCCTTGACCGTGTTGAGCGATTCGCGATGCTGGTGTTGAGCGAAACCCACGGCGCGGCGGTGCGGGAGGTCGATCCTCCCGGGCGTTGATCCTCCCGGGCGTTGATCCTCCCGGGCGTTGATCCTCCGCGCCGTCAATTCGGTAAAATCCTTTCGGCAAAATGAGGAATATTAACCTTGTTATTAATATGTTAAGTTTTTCAGGAGGGTTGGGATCCCATTTTTTTTCGCGGCATTCTTGACATTGTGCGGTGGGGATGGTAAGCAATGGGGTATAATATTATTTATATCGTTATGGGCCTTCCAACCGGATGCATCGCCGCGCGGCAACTCGAGACGTTCCGGCGGGCGGATGGGGATCATGGGTTGGGAATGTCGCGGCATGCGGCGGCGTCAGCAGCATTCGCCGCAGGGACACGGGAATCACGGATAACGGCATTCTGGAATCAGTGCCGTCCGTGGTCTTCCCACAGAACCATGGACGGCGGATATGACCGAAACGACGGAAATCATCGAACTGCTCAAGAAGGTCCCCCTGTTTGAAAGCCTGAGTGACAAGGAGCTCGAGGCGGTCAGCCGGGTGGTCAAGATCAAGTCCTATCCCAAGAACACGATCCTTTTCAGCGAGGGGGACGAATCCGATTCCTTCTACGTGATCTGCGAAGGGCGCGTCAACGTCGGCATCAACGACGAAGACGGAAAGGAGATCATCCTCTCCCGGCTTGGGCCCAACGAGTATTTCGGCGAGATGGCTCTCATGGACGGCGAGCCCCGCTCGGCCTTTGTCATGACCCGGGACCCTTGCAAGCTCATGATCATCGCCAAGAGCGATTTCAAGAAGCTCCTGTCGTCGGACGTCATGCTCAATCTCCTGATGGAACTCCAGCGGCGGCTTCGGGAAGCCAACAAGAAGATCGAGAGCCTTGCGCTGATGGATGTTTACGGTCGCGTGGCCCGGCTGTTGATTCAACTGGCCGGCACCTCGGAGCCCGGCGTTCAGATCAGGGAAAAACTCACCCACCAGGAAATCGCCAGCATGGTGGGCGCCTCCCGGGAGATGGTCAGCCGGGTGATCAAGGACCTCACCAGCGACGGCTACATCTCCATCCGTCGAAAACGGATCACCATCCACAAGAGCCTGCCCTACAGCTGGTAGAACGGCGTCGTTCCGGCTTCAGGACGTCATGGGCGGCGTCGGCTCATCCCGTTCGGATGTGCTTGACGAGGTGCCCGAGTTCGGGAAAGACGAGGCGGTCGCAGGCAAGCCGGCAGGCCTTGATGCTGCCCGGCATGCAGAACACGGCCGTCCGGCCGATGATCCCGGCCGATGCCCTGGAGATCAGGGCCGCGGCCCCGATGTCGGCGTAGCTGAGCTGCGCGAAAAGCGCTCCGAAGGCGGTCAATTCCTTCCGGAAGAGGGGGCGGACCGCTTCGATGGTCACGTCCGCGGGGCCGGCGCCGGTACCGCCGTTCATGAGAACGGCGTCGGGATCGTGTTCGTCCAGTAGGCTGAGCAGCGTTTCCCGAATGACGGCGTCGTCGTCGGGCAGCACCCGGTGGAAGAGAATCTCGTGCCCCTTTTCCCGGGACGCCGCCGCCATCCAGTTGCCGCTTTCATCCTCGGCCGGCCCTCGGGTCGTCGATAGGGTGACGATGCCCAGTCGAACCCTTTTCAATGCCCCTTTTTTGTGTTCCTCAACCCCCATTCCGAACTCCTTTCACTGGTCGGGCGGCGACGTGTTCGCGACACCCGCGTCGAAGTTGTCATGTCCCACCGCGGACGGTCCCCCTGAGAGCCGTTGTTTTCCGCCGCCCGTCAGGGCGCTTTCGGGGACGGCACCCGCCAAGCCGTATCGAATCCCGCCGCCCGGAGAGCGGCCATGCCCTCATCGATGTTCAAACCGACATCGTCGACGCCGTGGGCGTCGTCCCCCGGCACCACGGGGATGCCCATTCGCTGGGCCTCCCCGAGGATGGAGGCCGAGACGTAAGGCTCCGTCATGCCCTTTGCAAGGGCACGGACGTTGTAGTCGAGGATCATGTTTTCGTCCCGGATCAGGGCCAGGTTCCGACGAATCCGGTCCCGGATTTCCGGTTTTTCGAGGCGGTCGCGGTATGCCGGATCGAAGATGCGGATCAGGTCGAAGTGGCCCACCACCTCGGGCTTCAGAACGCAAAGCATTTCGTACTGCCGGTCGAAGTAGTCGCGGTAGAGGCCGTCGATGCCGCCGGAGATCGCGGCGCTTTGTCGATACTGATCCGCCGTTGCGTCGATGGGGATGTCGTTGACATGGTGGACCGACCCTACGACATAATCCGGACGGAAGGTCCGGCGCAGGGCCGCGGCAAATGCCGGTGCGCCCGTATAGGCCTCGGTCTCGAAAGCCACCAGGATGCGGGCCGTTCCGGCGTATTTCTGCTGCAGGTGCCGGGCGGCGGCCATGTAGCGGGCAAAGCGGTCGTAAAGTTTTACGGCGTCGAACCCGGCGGCGATCTCGTCGGGATAGCGGAAGCGATTGTCCGGCGGCGGCATGTGCTCCGTGAGGCCGAACCAGGCGAAATTCCGGTCGATGTAGGCGCGAACCACCGCTTCCAGGGTATCCTTTGCATGGCAGCAGAATTCCCCGCTGTGCCCCCCATGGACGGAAACCCGCATCATCTCAGCTCCTCCCCGCCGTTTCCGGCATTCCGAACACCCACCCCCACCATCCTGAACCCCCACTGAATTCAATAAACCTTAAAACCTTAACACCCTAAAACCTTATTCCCCCATCCTTGTCAACCCCAACCCTTCCAGTGACCGTCCCGAACCGGGATTATGCCCTCCCCAAAAGCGATTTTTTCACCCTGATGGAGAGGCTTGCGAAATAATCCACATTTATGGGTTTCAATAGTCGATTGAATGGCGGGCGCCTCCAGGGGTATAGAGTCCGGTAAACGACGGCGATCGCCAACAGACCCGCCCAAGTCACGGCGGCATTTTGAAAAAACCCGAATCACCAAGGAGGTCAATATAAGATCCTGAGTTCGACACCGCTTCAGCCATTCCCGGACGTTTTGCAGCGACACCGTCGTTCCGGGATGCACAACAAACACGAAAAAGGCAAACCATCCGAAAGGGTGGGACGCAAAGCCACTGGCCTAAACCCCGAATCGTCGGGATATGGTAGCAGGGTTGCCGGTTTGATAAAGCCCGCCTACGGCTTCATCTCCGCTGTAACCTTGCGACATCTACAGAATCAAAGGAGATGTTGCGATGAAATACTTTGTTTTTACTGCCCCTTCACACCCTAAAGTCTTATCCGCGGGCTGCTTTGCCCTCGGTATTCTGATCAGTTTTTTCATGTTGACCCAGGTCGCCCATGCGGGAAACGTCGTGCTGGCCTGGGATCCGCCCGCCAATACCCAGGCGGCGGGTTACAGGATCCATTACGGCACCGGAAGCGGCGATTACCGCCAGACCCTCAACGTCGGGAATACCCTCAGCTGCAGCATATCCGGACTCGAGGAACAAAAGACCTATTATTTTGCCGCCACCGCCTATGACGGATCCGGCCTTGAAAGCGGCTACTCCAATGAGGTCCAGCATCGGATTCCCGTATCCGACACCGACGGCGACGGCGTGTCGGACACGGACGAACTCGAGATCTACGGGACGGATCCCGACAACGCCGACACGGACGGTGACGGGGTGAGCGACGGCGATGAGATCCATGTCAACGGTACGGACCCCACTCGCGTCGATGTCGTCGGAGATCCCAACGGCGACTGGGTTGCCGAGCCGATTTACCGCATCAACGCCGGCGGTACGGCGATTACGGCCGACGGCCTGACCTGGGACGCGGATTGCTTTTACGGCGGTGCGAGCAACACCTATGTCAAGGCAAAGTCCATCGCATCCACCGCCCCGGAGGCCCTGTACCAGAGCGAACGATTCGGCAGGCGGTTCAGCTACAGCCTGCCGGCGACGCCGGGGGTCTATTCGGTGAGACTCCATTTTGCCGAGATCTATTTCTCCTCGGCCGGCAAACGGATTTTCGACGTCGACGTGGAGAACGCCCAGGCACGATTGGTTCAACTGGACATTTTCTCGACGGTCGGCGCCGACCGTGCTTGCGTCAAATCGATAAACGACATCCACGTCAGTGACGGCAGCCTGGATATCGCCTTTGAAGCGCTGGCCGACAATGCCAAGATCGCCGCCATCGAGGTATTCAAGATAGTTCCCGTTGTCACGGATACCGACGGCGACGGCCTTACCGACAGTGACGAAACCCATATTTACGGCACCAACCCCGAGAACCCCGACACCGACGGCGACGGGGTGAGCGACGGGGACGAGGTTCACCTCTACGGTACGGATCCCAGAACAGATGAATCGGCGGGTGAAGATCAAAGCCCGGCAGGCGAAGCTCTTTACCGCATCAATGCCGGCGGACCTGCCGTAACGACCGATGGGTTGGTCTGGGAAGCCGACCGGTTTTTCAACGGTGCCACGAAGGTCTATCGGAATACGACCGCCATCGGGGCAACCCAGGCTGACGCGGTGTATCAGAGTGAGCGGTACGGCAGCCGATTCAGCTACAATTTCCCGGTGGCGGCCGGCACCTACACGGTGAGACTCCATTTTGCCGAGATCTACTTCTCGTCAGCCGGCAAACGGATTTTCGACGTCTCCGTGGAAGACGCTCAAGCCGGTTCGTTTCAGATGGATATTGTTTCGGCGGCCGGACCCGACTGCGCCCTCGTCAGGACCATCGCGGACGTTAATGTCACCGACGGGAGCCTCGACATCGATTTTGCGGCCCTGGCCGACAACGCCAAGATCTCCGCCATCGAAATCCTCTCATCCGAAAATGCGGCGGATATTCCGGTCAACACGGTGGTTCACCGCATCAACACCGGCGGCAAGGCCGTGACCCTCGACGGTGCGGACTGGGAGGCCGACCGGTATTACAGCGGTTCCACCGGCACCTATGCCCGGACCCAAACCATCGCGGGGACCACAGCTGATGGCCTGTATCAGAGCGAACGGTACGGGAAGCGGTTCAGCTACATTATCCCGGTCGACCCCGGCACCTATACCGTCAATCTCCATTTTGCCGAGATCTATTTTTCATCGGTCGGGAAGCGTGTATTCAATATCGACCTGGAAGACGGCCAGGGCCGGATCGACGGTCTCGATATCGTCTCGGCGGCGGGTCCCAACGCCGCTTTCGTCAAAACGATCGAGAATATCCAGGTCGTCGACGGCAGCCTCGACATCGATTTCGAGGCCCTTGTCGACAATGGAAAGGTATCGGCGATCGAGGTGATCATGACCGGCTTTGACGGCACTGCCAGATTGTAACGCGGCGCGGATTTCGAAAAAACGCTCGCTTCCGCGGCGGATGGGGAGATGTCGGCCGCCGTCGCCTTCCGGCACCGGCCTGTGAAAGTCGAAAGTTGAGAAACGAACCTGAACCGTTTTCAGGGTTAAAAAGCCAAGCATTTGAATTTTTTGTAGTTCATTCGCTTGGCTTTTGTATTTCACCCTTAGAATTGCGTGAATGGTAATAGTTAACAGAAAAAGAAGCGTGAAACCTATAACGTGCTATCGTACCTGTGAGTGTGATTCGAATTAACAGATTGGAATCACGTTAAATATACACGTTTTAGGAAATTGTAGAGAATTTTCTCGATCAAAGGTTCCTGGAGCGCCCGAGTTCCTTAATAATCACAGAAACGGTGTTGTCGTCGCCGTATCGAATTTTTGGGAAACCGTTCGAAAATTTGATTGGATCTGTGTCTACTTCGAATATAGAATCAGAAATTGCAGGCAGTTAGATACCGAAATCGAAACAGGAGTACATCATCCAATAGACTGCCTTAAGGTTGAGTTTCAGGAGAAATGTCGATGAGAAATTTTTATGAGTGGATTGTAACGGATTTGAGAAAGGTGTTTTTCCGCAGTGTGTGTGCCGGGCTTTTGATCGCGATGGGATGCGTTTGGGGTGCGGGCTCGGTGCATGCCGGCGATATAACCCTTGGCTGGACGGCGAACACGAGCCCTTATCTGAAAGGTTACAAAATATATTACGGTACGTCCAAGACCAGTTATGCCTCTAACATCAGTGTGGCCAAGACCACCAGCTGCACCCTTTCAGGGCTGAAGGAGGGTGTCTATTATTATTTTGCAGCCACCGTGCTGACCACGGACGGAAAAGAAAGCGGGTTTTCAAATCAGGTGGCCGCCTACATTCCCGTTTCCGGCGGCACCGCCTCATCGGACGTGGTCCACCGGATCAATGCCGGCGGTTCCGCCGTGACCGCCGGCGGTGTTGATTGGGACGCCGACCGCTATTACAACGGATCGACAAGGACGTACGGGAACAGCTCGTCCATCGCCGGCACGACCGCCGACCTTCTCTATCAGACCGAACGATACGGGAAAACCTTCGGGTACAGCCTGCCGGTGAGCTCGGGTGTCTACACGGTGAAACTGCATTTTGCCGAACTCTATTTTTCCTCGGTGAACTCCCGGGTTTTTGATCTCGAGGTGGAAAACCGTCAGTTTGCACTGGATAATTTTGACATCGTTCGGGAGGTGGGATCGAAAACCGCCGTGGTCAAAACCATCAACAACGTCCGGGTTGTCGACGGCAGCCTTGACATCGACTTCGGCGCTGCGATTGACAACGGGAAGATATCGGCCATTGAAGTGATTCTCGTTTCAGCCAATATCTGAGCACGACAACCCCATCCCCCCGTCATTTATCCCGTCGCCTTTCGATTCCTCCGGTTTGCCGAGGGATCGGAAGGCGCGATCCCTCCGTTCGGACCCTTTTCCATTTCCCGCCGACAGGCCGTCAAGGTCGTGACGTTTTTTGTCATCCTTGACCAAAAAAAGCGAAAAGAGCTCTTTTTAAAAGGGCATAACAAATCGTATTCACCTGGAAAAAATCACGTCATTTTGTGGTGTTAACGATCAAATCGGAGGCCCCGGCACAGCATTTGAGTCCTTGGTATCGATTTTGCTTGTAAATAATTTTATCCGGCGGAGCATCCTGAACTGCCGGGTTGACGGCGGCAGCGGCATTTCATAACATGTCAATAAACCGGAGACTTTGGTGTCCGTCGTTATCGATCGACAGGGATTTCCGGTCGCCGCGTTATGAATAGACAAAACTCGACACTTGACAATGGATAGTTATTATAGTCTCATTTAACTTTTATATTTAGGCACGACTATGGATTATCGCGGTGTGCTGGAGGAGTCATGAAGCGGATTTGTCGGGTCTGGGTGATGTCGGTTCTGGTTTTGACCTTCACGATCAAGGCGGTTGCAGACAATGGTGATGATCCGGGTGTGATGCCGGAAAACGCTGCCCTCTTCACGGCGTCGCTGGGTTGTGATGATGGATCGAGCCTCGACGACACGACGGACTTGGAGGCTTTCACCGGAAGTCCCGTTGAAGAGAGGGTCCATGACGGCATCGGGGACCGCTACCGTCTCGCGACTTACGGCATCAATCCCCTGGAGTTCAAGGTGTTCGATTTTGACAATGAAGACGCCTTCCAGGGCGGGCAAGACGGGTTCGAAGCCTCGTCCGGCCTTCAGGGCGGTCCGATCGGCAGGGAGACGGCATCCCGGTCGACCGCGGGCGGATCGCACCGGGATGACTGGATCTGGACCTATGCAACCGATCCCGACGCCGGCGAAAACGTCGGACTCGGTCCGCGCGCCCTGGCGATTCTGGGCCTGGGGCTTATCGGATGCTTTGCAATCGTACGGCGGAGATTGATGAATTGGTGACGTTCGCGTCATGCCGCTATCAGCGGTTCTGCAGAACCGCCGGGACAGGGCAGGACAATGTGTCGCTTGAGGTGTGGTTCCGGGCGGGATGACCCAAGAAGCGGAACCTGATCCCATTGCGAATCCAGAAGAGACGCTATGGAAATTCAGATCGCTGCGGTCATGGCCGCGGTGTCTGTTTGCGGGAATCGATATCGCCGCCGAGGGGGATCGACTATGAAATGGAAGCATACGGCGAACGGCATTCGATGGGTAAGGGGACGCGTTGCCGAGGGCCTGCGCAGGATCGGCGTCATCGATCGCGGCGATGCGGCTTTTGGGAAATCGCGTTTTCACGGGTCGGTGCCGCTCGAACCCCAACCGCTGCGGGAAGAGCGGGAACGCAGTGCCGCAGTGGAAGACCCCGTCTACGATGTGGTGCGGGACGCCGCGATTTTTCAGGAACCGAAAGAAGCGAAAATCCTCCGGATCCCCGACGGCCAAAAGTCGCTTTCCCACCGTGCCGAGGAGGGAGCGGATACCGAAACGATCGGCGGGCGTGAAACAACCGCCGGTGATGCACAGCGTCTGAGCGAAGCCCCATCGACGGCGGCGCCGCCGGAAGAAAAGCGGCCGCCGAAAAAGCAGGCGTCTTTGGAAAAGTTGGAAAAGAAAGATGTGTCGGAAAAGAAAGATCCCTTGACAAAGAGCGTTTCGCCGACGGAGAAAGGCCCTCCCGCGGCCGCGAACGATATCTCTTCCGAAGCGTTTCGGCCGGAGAAATCGCCGGATCCCGACGGCGTTCCAGCCGCGTCCGGCGAGACGGCGATACGCCCCAAACTGGTGATGATGTTGCGCTCGGATACCATCGAGGCGGAATGTTTCAAACTGTTCCGGAGCCTGCTTTCCCTGGCCGGTTCAGCCCCGTCGCCGAGATCCATATTGTGCGCCGGAGTCGCTCCGGGACAGGTCATGATGGTGGATTGCGATCTGAGCAAGCCGGATCTGAAAAACCTCATGGGGGCAGGCAGCCTGACCGATATCTGGGCGCACTCTTCCGGGGATGCTCCAAGCGCGTCGATGCCCACTGAGGCCCATGATCGTGCCCGTCCCCATCGGGCATGGTTGTCGCGATCACGGCAGCCTGGACAGACCCTGGATGAATTGGCCGCGCCTTACGATGAACGAACGGTGCTCTACGATTCTCCGCCCCCGGCAGCGGCAAACCGGGCCGGCTATGGGGACGGCGCCCTGATGGTCCTGGACTACGGCATCCTTCCCCACGAGCGCGTCAGGAGCCTTCTGGACCGGATCGGGCGCGATCGGATCCTGGGATGTATTCGAAGCCGGCAGACCCGGAAAGAACTGCATCTCGGCAATCAACGGGCGGCATCCATGATGCCGTAACCGCTCCGGATTCGCCGGGATATCGGCGTAGGTGTCAAAACGGTTCCCGAAGGGCGGCGACGCGGGGCTTGGATGCGGTTGCGGATATCGCTGTCAGGTGAAACGAAAAAGCTTTAAATAAAGCAAGTTATGGGTGGCCTCGGGTCGTAACCGACTGTGCGGAGCTATTTCTTGTTGAAATATTATGGATTCTGGCGCATAAGATATGGGGCGGTACCTGTTTTCATGTCGATAAATGCATCTTCAACTTTCGGTGTTGACTGAAGGCTGAAAGCTAAGGGGGTGCGCTTGTGACGAACGGAGCGCTTATCTTCCTTCAGTCTTCAGCCTTCAGTCTTTAATCCGGTCACCCTGACGAAAGCCGAAAGTTGCGTAAACTACTTGATCGAAAAGGCCCAGTGAAATGTTTGAGGAGAAATCCAAACAATTCGACCGAACCCTGTTGATATTCGACATCATTTCGACGATCATCGCTTTCACGACGGCATATTATCTGCGGTTCGAGGTGTTCACGGACGGGTCGTCGGACGCGTTGATCCACTTTTCGCTGCTGCCGATGATTCTGGCGTTGATGCTCTTTCATCTCTCCTATTTCAGCGCCTACTGCTCACCGAGGCGAATGACGGCGGCAAAATTGCTGTGGTCTGTTTTTATCAGCGTTTCGGCGACGATAACGGCTCTGGTCGGCATCATCTTTATCATGAAAATCGAGTATGTCAGCCGCCTGGTCGTGATCATTTTCATGGGACTCGTTTTTGTATTGCTCATCGTGAACCGCCTCGTTATCGTCGCCTATTTCCGCGGAAGCCTGAAGCGCGGCGAAAATTATCAAAAGGTGCTGATCATCGGGACCGGACCTCGAGCGGCCCAGCTGTCCCGGCTGCTGCAGGAAAAATCGGAGTGGGGCATCGACATCGTCGGATATCTCGATCCCCGTCCGGACTGGGACGGGGCCGAGGTGCAGGGTGGACCGCTGTTGGGCACGATAGAGGATATCAGCGCCGTTCTGAAGCGGTTTGTCGTCGACGAGGTCATCCTGGCCGTTCCCCGAACCTTGATAGGGGATGCCGAATCCATCGCCCATGCCTGCGAGGAAGAGGGCATCAAACTCAGGATCATGGCCGATCTGTACGACCTCGAGGTGGCCCGCGTGAGCCTCATGAAGCTCGACAACATTCCCCTCCTGACCCTTGAACCCGTTGCCCTGGACGAGTATAAACTGGCGTTGAAACGATTGATCGACGTCTTCCTTGTCGTTCTGTCGCTGCCGGTGGTCCTGCCCCTTATGGGGTGCATCGCCCTGGCGATCAAATTCGACTCTCCCGGACCGGTGTTTTTCATCCAGGAGCGGATTGGTCTCAAAAAACGGCGTTTCAACATGATCAAGTTCCGTTCCATGTATGAGGGCAGTGAAGGAAGATTAAAGGAATTGGAGCACTTGAACGAGGCAAAGGGGCCTATATTCAAGATCTCCAATGATCCGCGGGTAACCCCTGTCGGTCGCTTTATCCGCCGGACAAGCCTGGATGAACTGCCCCAACTCTTCAATGTCCTGGCCGGAAGCATGAGCCTGGTGGGACCGAGACCCATGTCGGTAAGGGATGTCGACCTGTTCGACCGCGGCATTCAACGCAAGCGATTCAGCGTGAAGCCGGGCCTCACCTGCCTGTGGCAAATCAGCGGACGCAGTGAGCTGCCGTTTTCCAAGTGGCTCGAACTCGATCTCTATTACATCGAGAGATGGTCCCTGTTTCTGGATTTGAAGATTCTGATCAAAACCATACCCGTCGTTCTCCGCGGCAGCGGTGCGATGTGAGAATGGCAAGGGCGGGCGATCCCCCCTGTCGACAGGTGAAAGATCGTGCGGCCGTTCCGGCGGCCGCATGATGTGCGCAGTCAAGGACTTCACGGACCCTAACAGAAAGAGAACGGACAGAGGATCTTACATGAAAGTCGTCATTCTGGCCGGCGGCTTCGGAACCCGTCTTTCCGAAGAAACCGGCGTCAAACCCAAGCCTATGGTGGAGATCGGGGATAAACCCATTCTCTGGCACATCATGAAAATCTATTCCTTCTACGGCATCGATGAATTCATCATCTGCCTCGGTTACAAGGGGTTGTGCATCAAGGAGTATTTTGCCAACTATTTTCTCCATTCCTCCGATGTCACCTTTGACATGTCCCAGAACCGCATGCATGTTCACAGGACCGCGGCCGAGCCCTGGCAGGTCACGCTGGTGGACACGGGCGAGAACACCATGACGGGCGGTCGGCTCAGGCGCGTGAAGGACTATATCGGCGACGAGACCTTCTGTTTCACCTACGGCGACGGGTTGACCGACCTGGATATCCGCGCTTTGATCGCATTCCACAAGTCCCGCAAGACGCTGGCCACCCTGACCGCGGTTCAGCCGCCGGGCCGATTCGGGGCCTTCAAGCTGAGCCATGGACAGGACCGGATCGCGGCGTTTCGCGAAAAACCCCAGGGAGACGGCGCCTGGGTGAACGGCGGCTTTTTTGTGCTGGAGCCCGGGGCTGTAGAGTATATCGAGGGAGACGACACCGTCTGGGAGCGGCAGCCCATGGAAAGGCTGGCCGAGAACGGCGAGCTGACCGCCTTTCGCCACAAGGGATTCTGGCAGCCGATGGACACCCTGCGGGACAAGATGGTCCTGGAGGAAATGTGGACTTCCGGCCGTGCGCCGTGGAAGGTATGGTGACGCCGATGGAAAACCTGAATAGCGCTCACGACGTCGTTTCCCGGGATCTCGCCTATATCAGAACGGGCGCCGAAGCGGCATTCGATAAACTGGCGGGGAAAGCGGTCCTCGTCACCGGAGGGGCCGGTTTTCTGGGCTATTACCTGGTTCAGGCCATTCTGTCCCGGAACGGCGACGTCCCGGCGGATCGGCGAATCCGGCTCACGGTATATGACAATTACATTCGCGGGGTTCCCCAATGGTTGAAGGCATTGTCGGGAAATCCGGACCTGACCCTGGTCCGGCACGACATTACGGGTCCCCTGCCGGATGCGATGCCCGATTTCCAGTACATCATTCACGCCGCGTCCATCGCGTCGCCGATATACTACCGAAAGCATCCCATCGAAACCATGGACGCCAACGTCAACGGCCTCAGGCGGCTTCTGGAGTATTGCCGGCGCCAACCCGCGGAAAAAGCGGTGGAGGGGTTCCTCTTTTTCTCCAGCAGCGAGATATACGGCGATCCCCCGCCCCATCGTATTCCGACCGACGAAACATATCCCGGCGAGGTCTCCTGCACCGGGCCGCGAGCCTGTTACGACGAGTCCAAACGGTTCGGAGAGACGTTGTCGGTCAACTTCGCCAGGCAATACGGCCTTCCGATCAAGATTGTCCGACCCTTCAACAATTACGGACCGGGCCTCAAGATCACGGACCGTCGTGTTCTGCCGGATTTTGCGCGGAACATTTTGAATGGGGAGGACATCGTCCTCCTGTCGGACGGTTCCCCCACCCGGACCTTCTGTTATGTGGCGGACGCCGTCATGGGTTATTTCAGGGTACTGGTCCACGGTCGCCCCGGGGAGGCCTATAATATCGGTGTCTCCACCCCCGAGATTTCCATGCGGGAGTTGGCCGAGAAGGTGGTCGGGTTGGGACGCGACCTCTTCGGCTACGCGGGTCGGGTGGTCCGCCGCCAAAGCGGAGACGAGAGTTATCTGACCGACAACCCGAATCGGCGGTGCCCCATCATCGAAAAGGCCCGCGCGGAGGTGGGATATTCTCCGGGAATCGAGCTGGAGGAGGGATTGCGGCGGATGTTGATCTGGTACGGCGACAACCGGAACGGGGAGGATGCCTGATGAACGTTTCCATTATCGGTACGGGGTATGTCGGCCTTGTGTCGGGCGTATGCCTGGCCGAGAAGGGGCACCGCGTCGTCTGCGTGGACATGGATGCCGACAAGATCGCCCGGATCAACGCCGGGATTTCGCCGATTTACGAACGGGGGCTCGATGCGCTGTTGCAGCGCAATATCGGGGGGAACCTCAGGGCGACCACGGACCTCGCGGACGCCGTACACGGATCCGAGCTGTCCATCATCGCCGTGGGGACGCCCTTTGACGGAGAAGAGATCGACCTCTCTCAAATCAAGGCGGCCGCAAGGGAGATCGGTGCGGTCCTCCGCGAGAAGTCCGGGTATCACGTGGTGGTGGTCAAGAGTACGGTGGTGCCGGGGACGACCGACGAAACCGTCCGTCGCGGCCTGGAGGCGGCTTCCGGAAAACGTGCCGGGGAGGCCTTCGGCCTGGGCATGAATCCCGAATTCCTGAGGGAGGGCGACGCCGTGGCCGACTTCATGAACCCTGATCGGATCGTCATGGGCGGTATCGACGACCGGAGTATTGAATGCCTCGATCTGCTCTATCGCCCGTTCGACGGCGTCGACAAGATCCGGACCACCTGTAAAACCGCGGAGATGATCAAGTACACCGCCAATTCGCTTCTGGCGACGATGATATCCTTTTCAAATGAAATCGGAAATTTATGTTCTGCATTGGGGGGTGTCGACGTGGTGGATGTGATGCGGGGCGTCCACCTTGACAAGCGGCTTTCCCCGATTCTTCCCGACGGCAGCCGGGTCGTTCCCGGGTTCACCACCTATCTGGAGGCGGGATGCGGATTCGGCGGGAGCTGTTTCCCAAAGGACGTCAAGGCCCTGATCGCTCACGGCCGCCGTCTGGGGCAGCCCATGACCCTCCTCGACGGGGCCGTAACGGTCAACCGGACCCAGCCCGATCAGATCATCAGATTGTTGAAGGACCATTTCAGGAGCCTGAAAGACATTCGGGTGGCGGTGCTGGGACTGGCCTTCAAGCCGGACACCGACGACATGCGGGAGTCGCCCGCCATCCCGGTGATCCAATGGCTTCAGGATGAAGGCGCCGACATTCATGCCGTAGACCCCGTGGCCGGGTCGGCGGCCCGGAAACTGTTCGGAGACCGGGGAATATCCTACCATGAACACATGGAAACCGCGGTGGCGGAGGCCGATGCCGTCGTTGTGCTGACGCGCTGGGATGTCTTTAGAAGGCTGCCGGAGATCATCGCGGAAAGAACCGTTCAACCGCTGGTCGTCGACGGCCGCAGAATGATCGGAAGGGACGCCGTGGCCCGCTATGCGGGTATCGGCTACCGGGAGATGAATCCATGATTTTCGATGCGCTTCCCATTGAAGGGGCTTATGCTGTCCGACTCGAGAAACGTGAAGACGAACGAGGCTTTTTCGCCCGCGCCTGGTGCCAAAGGGAGTTTGCGGCCCACGGCCTCGCAGCGACGGTCGTTCAGACCAATATCGCCGGCACCCGCCGGAAAGGAACGCTTCGGGGCATGCACTATCAGTTGGCCTCCCATGCCGAAGCGAAACTGTTCAGGTGCAACCGGGGCGCCATTTACGACGTCATGATCGATCTTCGCCCCGATTCATCCACATTCGAATCCTGGTACGGGATCACGTTGAATGCCCGGGACGATCGGATGGTGTATGTGCCGGAAGGGTGCGCTCACGGCTACATGGCCCTTGCCGATGATACCGAGGTCATGTATCTTGTATCGGAATTCTATAATCCCGACGCTGAAAGGGGGGTTCGCTGGAACGATCCGTTTTTCGCCGTATCGTGGCCGGCGGTGGAAAACGTCATCGTATCCGACAAGGACGGCAGTTGGCCGGATTACGCCGGTCGGGGGAATCTCCCGGATGAGGAGGGCGATCGGTGAAGCGGGTCGGCCTCGTCCCCGCCGCGGGTTCCGCGAACCGGATCGCTCCCCTGCCGTGCAGCAAGGAGATCTTTCCCGTAGGATACGGTAATGCCGGAGGGAAGGGGGGCCGGCGGCCGAGGGTCGCGTGTCAATCCCTGCTCGAAAAGATGGCGACGGCCGGCGCGAAGACGGCATTTATCGTTACGCGGCCCGACAAATGGGATATCCCTGCTTATCTGGGCAGCGGGAAAGGAATGGGGGTCGGCCTGGCCTATATCATGACGGATCCGACGCCGGGGGCCCCCTATACCCTGGACCAGGCCTTTCCGTTTGTAAACGACGCCCTGATTCTTTTCGGGTTTCCCGACATCGTCTTCGATCCGGACGACGCTTTTTTGCGGCTTCTGGGACGGCAAGCGGAGACCGATGCCGATATCGTTCTGGGACTGTACCGGGCGAGCAGACCCCATAAAATGGACATGGTTGCGCTGGATCCTTCAGGCCGGATTCGGGAAATCGTCATCAAACCCGGCGCTACCGATCTGACGCATACCTGGATTATCGCCGTCTGGACCCCTGTGTTTACCCGATTTATGAACGGCTTCCTGGCGGCGGCGCCGGCCGCCGACAAGAGACCCCCGGGCGAGCTGCATGTGGGCGATGTCGTCCGGGCTGCGATATCCCAGGGGGTGAGGGCCGAAACCGTTGTGTTCGAAGACGGCCGTTACGTGGACATCGGCACGCCCGAGGACCTCTATTCGGCCGTCAGGGAGAATATTCAATCACTGGAGACTGAGAATACATGATTATTGTAGACACCGCTCTGGCAAAACGTGAGGCAGAGAACAATCCCGTTCGGGTCGCCGTGATCGGCGCGGGGTATATCGGCCGGGGAGTCGCGCTTCAGATCGAACAATACGTCGACGGCATGCGGCTTGCGGCCATATCCAACAGAACCCTGTCCAAAGCGCGTCAGGCTTATCAGGATGCCGGACGTGAGGCGATTACGGCCGAAAGCGTCGCCGAGGTGGAGGACGCCGTTTCCAGGGGACGGTATGTGATCACCGAGGATCCGATGCTGGTCTGCAAGGCCGACGGCATCGACGTGATCATCGAGGCGACCGGGGATGTGGCCTTCAGCGCCGAGGTCGTCCTGGCGGCGATCGAACACCGCAAACACGTCGTATTGATGAACGCGGAGCTGGATGCCACCGTGGGCCCCATCCTGAAGGTCTATGCGGATCGGGCCGGCGTGGTCATCACCAATGCCGATGGGGACCAGCCCGGAGTGATGATGAACCTGTTCCGCTTCGTGAAATCCATCGGCTACAACCCGGTGCTGGCAGGGAACATCAAGGGGCTTCAGGATTATTACCGAACCCCCGAAACCCAGAAGGCGTTCGCGGCGGAGCACCATATCAGTCCGAAGATGGCCACGTCCTTCGCCGACGGCACCAAGATATCGATGGAGAACGCCGTCGTCGCCAATGCCACGGGCTTCAGGGTCGGTCGTCGCGGGATGTACGGCCCCCGCTGCGA
Source organism: Desulfococcus sp. (assembly GCF_050178255.1). Taxonomy (NCBI): domain Bacteria; kingdom Pseudomonadati; phylum Thermodesulfobacteriota; class Desulfobacteria; order Desulfobacterales; family Desulfococcaceae; genus Desulfococcus; species Desulfococcus sp. Next base: position 40,254 of record NZ_JBFXGG010000026.1, read on the forward strand.
TCACGTCCGGGAGGCGGTCAACCTCTTTCCGCTGGACAAGATGCGGGAGACGGGTCTGGTCGATTATATCCTGGGGGCCGAGCCCGGCCCCGGCGTTTTCGTTCTCGGCTACAACGACGACCCCGTCCGTCGGGGGTACATGCGGTATTTCAAGATGGGGGACGGACCGCTTTATGCCTTTTATGTGCCGTATCACCTTCCTCATCTGGAGGTTCATCTGACGGCGGCACGGGCGGTGCTCTTTCAGGATGCGGCCGTGACACCCCTTGCCGGTCCCGTCTGCGAGGTGATCACCGTGGCGAAAAAGGATCTGAAAGCGGGCGAGGTGCTGGACGGCATCGGCGGATTCACCGCCTACGGCATGATCGAGAATGCCGCGATTCAGCGGGGAGAGAATCTGCTGCCGATGGGGCTTTCCGAAGGCTGCCGGCTCAAACGGGACATCCTCAGGGACCGCACCATCGCCTATGAGGATGTCGAAATTCCGGAAGGCCGCTTGTGTGACAAACTGCGGCGTGAACAGGATGCCTGTTTTCCCGGTTCATGATTGCTGTTGTCGTTTGGGTCGGCATTTGAACGTTGTAACGCAACTTTCGACCTTCATGATGGTGACCGGCACCCGCCTATGAAGGTCGAAGGTTGAGATTGTAATTTTGGGATGGATGACAACACCGTGATGGTCACGCCGTATCCGATTCGGAGACGTCATGGGATCGGGTC